>JBCBEA010000758.1:0-2108 GCA_038529195.1 Cyanobacteria bacterium J06600_6 | reverse complement strand
CTGAACCGAATGTATCCGGTGCGGAGGTTTCTTCTACAATCGGTTCGAAATCTTCTTCTACTGTATCTGGTGCGGAGGTTTCTTCTACAATCGGTTCGAAATTTTCTTCTACTGTAACAGTAAATGCCTCTTCTACCGATTCACCCAAGAGGTTTGTTGCTTCTAAGGTAATGGTTGCTTCGCCAAATTCTCCATCTGCATAATCGAGGCTTAACTCCCCGTCCGTAATAGATGCTTCTAGCAGTTCCTCATTGGAGTTGCTGACTATAGAAAACTCAAGCTCATCTTCAGAAACTAAACTTACGCTTTCCAAACCAACAAAATCATCAGTATTAATTGGCGCAGCAGTGTCGGTTATAGGAACATTGTCCAGAGTCAACAGGGAATCTAGAACAGGAACACCGTTAACAAATTCTAGAGCGTTGATTGCTTCAATCGATTCTAATTCCGACTCATCTAAAACCTGACCAAAAACAGTAAAACCACCGTTTTGATTGTCTAAATTTGCAGAGTTATCTCCCAAATTAAAAAACCACTGATTAGTAGCACTATCAGGATCTCCTCCTAATTTTGCCATCGCAATTGTGCCTTCGAGATTAGATCTTTCGGGACTAAACTCATTAACTACAGCTTCATCAGCAGGAAGTTCTACTACTTGAGAATTTTCAACCGCAAATCCACCACCCTGAACAATAAAATTAGCTACAGAGCGATGAATAATCGTATCGTCATAATCTCCATCTTCGACATAATTGAGGAAGTTTTCTACCGTCGCCGGTGCACCAACACCTGACTGATCAAACAGCAGAACATCTACAGTTCCACCATTATTAATATTGTCGGCAAACTCAAATCGCGCAATCTGTCCTGTAGTTGAGGGGTCATCAAATCTTGTGGTTAGGTCTATAGTTGTGCTGGCACTGTTTTCGCTAACTAAAAAATCGTCAATTGGCTGATTAACTGAAGGAGTAACCATAATTATTGTTAGAAATAAGAGTAATTATGCAGATCGATACTAATTTAAGTCAGGTATGCCAGAATCGGTAGCCGAAAAGTTCCACAAGTTTAAAGAGCCAGATGTTCTACAATCACATCAATGATTTTCGTATTACCCTGAAGAGTCGGGTGAATGCGATCGCGATAGAGAAATTCGGGTTGGGGAAAATCTGCCCACTCAGCAAGGATATCTATGTAGTCAATTTTTTCCGCAGCTACTAGTTCCTGTAGACGTTTTCTGGCGGTTAATTCCGACTGGGTAGAATCAGACTCAAATTCTCTTAAGAGAGGGGTCAAAACTAAAATAAACTTCATTTGCGAAGCATCGGCGATCGCTTTGATTTCCTTAATTGCTGCTAGATTTTGCGACAGGCGATCGTTTTGTAGAGTAGCTGTTTTTAACTGCTCTAATTCGGGAATTACAGGCGGTGAGGCGAGAAACAGTTGATAGTATTCAATCAGAGCTAAAGTCGGCTTTTTAGCTGGATAGCTAGGAGATTTACCCACCGCTAGAGATGTCGGTTCGGTGGTAAAGAGATCGTCAGTATTGATAATTAGTACTAGGGTTGAAGCATCAAACAAACCAAAACGTTTGAGATAGGCTAATTCGTTACGAGGACCCCAAGAATTTGCGGAAAGGTTGAGAACTTCAGCTGGGTTGTCAGCTTCTAATTTCTGTTCTAGTAAGCTTGATAAAGTTTGAGTTTGATCTGTCCACCAAGAACCATTGACGACGGAATCCCCTAGTAAGAGAATCCGATTTTTAGCCTCACTCTGGAGAGGTTGACTTCGCATGGAATATTGGTTCGTTTGATAGAGACTTCCTTGACGACGCAATTTTTGCTCAGGAGCCAGCAGATAGCCTATTTCTAGATCTGTCACATACAGAGGCGGATCGCCCAAGCCCATAATTATCCTTAAACCAACTTCAGAAATTACGGCAACTCCACCAATGCTAGCTAAGACAATTAACAGGATTTTCATAGTTTGAGAACAGAATAGTGTTGATCGTAATCGATTTTTAGATCTGAGAAAAATTTTTAAAATATCCCGAAATCTAATTTGTTTTGATACCATTTAGATGTCATCAACCAAGACAGCAGCAATTGAAA
>JBCBEA010000757.1:0-2112 GCA_038529195.1 Cyanobacteria bacterium J06600_6 | reverse complement strand
GCCGTTGCATAATCGGGAATATCGCGAATTACTACCGTTCCCGCACCAATCGTACACCACTTACCAATGCGAATCGAAGGAATAACCACTGCTCCTGCACCAATATGTGTCCCCTCTCCAACTTTGACATGACCGCATAAAGTTGCATGGGGAGAAATGTGAGCATAGTCACCAATCTCGTTATCGTGGTCAATGCTAGCTGCTGTATTAACTAATACGTGTCTGCCAACTTGCGCTGCGGACTGTACAATTGCTCCCTGTAAGATCACCGTTCCTTCGCCAATGGTTGATTTGGCGGAAATAATTGCCGTACCGTGAATCGCCTGACCGTATTCTGCGTTAACTCTGAGCATTAGGTCTAACTCTGCTCGTCGCTGATTATCCCCAACGCTAATAATTAGGGGTGCATCTAGTTTGGGAAATGCTTCTCCCTGAACTCTAATACCAGAGTCGATTGCCATCGTCGTTAATTTTGCACCTAACGGGCGATCGTCAAATACGCCGACCACATCAACTCCCAAACTGTTGAGAATATCGGTAATCACTTTAGAATGACCACCCGCTCCATATAGATACATATTGTTTATTAACTGCTGCGAAGATCTTTACTAATCAAAATTATGCTTGAGAACTGTGGCGATCGTCTATGGATTGCAAAATGTCTAAATAACCTGGTTTTTAAGCCTTATCTCGATTATCTGACAGCTTTGAGATTATTTTATTTACGCGCATTCTATATTTGAGTATTGGTCGCTTAAGCAATCTCAAACTTTATACACTTGAAAAATATTCCTAATTACATTTTCAATTTGCTATTAATGTCTATGACTTAATACTACTGCAAAGCCATATTTTGCTTTAATTCTGTTTTTGCAAATAATAATATAGCTCATTAACTTAAGTATAAATATTATCAATAAAGTATCCATTCAAAACAAGCGTTGAGTTTCAATTTCTTGAGTTGAGTAAGTTTTTAATTTGATTCAAAAAACAATTACTCACAAAATACTTTAAATACTTTAAGATAACTAAGTATGGTTTCTAAACTTTACAAAATATATAATTAAATGAGTTTATAAGTGCGTGTTCTGTCGCTCAAATAAAAGTAAAATATGAATATTAGCTTTGCTTATTAACAAAGCATTGCTAATTCCTGGATAGTATTTAGAACCTTTTAATAAAATTCAATCTATATTAATCTGATCGGGCGCAAATGCAAGGACTAAAAAACGTAGACCAATCTGTTTCTAACCTCCCAACGTCAGACACATCCAATCAATTTTTAGACAATAGCTATGATTTAGTAATTATTGGCTCGGGTATTTCTTGTGCTTATACTCTGATTCACTATCTTTCTCTACTATCAGAAAAACTAGCATCAGTAGAAAATAAATCGGCAATCAAAACAGTTCGAGTTGCTGTATTTGATAAATCAGGAGAATTTTGGAAAGGAATTCCTTATGGTAGTCGTTCAGGAAAACAGGCTCTAATTATTACTCCTCTCAAAGAGTTTTTGCCCCACCCGGAAAGAGAATTATTTATTAACTGGCTTCAAGAAAATAATTCAATCATCTTTGAGAGTCTGGAGAAAAGATCGGGAGATTTAAACCTCAAATGGTTAGAGTCTTATCGTCAGGCGATCGAGCAGGGTTGTTGGGAAGAGCTGTTTGTGCCTCGATACTTGTTTGGCTGGTATTTGCAAGAGCGAGTAACCAAAATATTAGAGTCAGTAGAGGCACAAAATTATGTTCGGTTCGAGTCGATCTCTGCAGATGTATGCGATGTCCAAAAGCTAGATCGAGGCTATCAAATTGAGACCGCAGATCAAAATACATTCCTTGCTACCAAAGTTGTACTCGCTATTGGCAGTCCACCTAATAAATCTGCCTTTGCGCGTCAGCTAGAAGTTTTAGAGCAATCATCTAATCGTGAAGATCTTTGCTGTATTACTAATATGTATAAGCCGTCTCAAGACCAGAGCATCGAGCGGGTTCTGCAACATTTAGCTAAAAGCCCAGAGCAAATTAAACAAATTCTGATCATTGGCTCTAATGCTAGCGCCCTAGAAACTATATATAGCTTAAATAATCGACCAGAGGTTGCTCAGTTGAT
>JBCBEA010000756.1:0-2115 GCA_038529195.1 Cyanobacteria bacterium J06600_6 | reverse complement strand
CAAAGGAATCATCGAAGTCGTAAGAGACAAATCCTTCGTTTCTAGCTGATGATTCCTTTGGGTTCTTGTACCATGAAGCTCAATGCCACAGCGGAAATGATTCCCGTTACCTGGAGCGAATTTGGTAATATTCATCCCTTTGCACCGTTAGAACAGGCTCAAGGTTATCAGGAACTATTTAAAGAATTAGAAGTCTGGCTGGCAGAAATCACAGGATTTGCAGGTATCTCTTTACAGCCGAATGCAGGTTCTCAAGGAGAATACGCGGGACTCCAGGTAATTCGTCAGTATCATCAGTCTCAGGGAGAGGGACACCGTAATATCTGCCTGATTCCCGAATCGGCTCATGGAACAAACCCCGCCAGCGCCGTAATGTGTGGCATGAAGGTTGTTGCTGTCAAATGCGATCGCGACGGCAATATCGATCTCAAGGATTTACAGGCAAAAGCTGAGAAACATCAGGATAATTTAGCAGCCTTAATGGTTACATACCCTTCAACTCACGGGGTATTTGAAGCCGAAATCAAAAGCATTTGTGCGATTGTCCATCAATATCAGGGACAGGTTTACATGGATGGTGCAAACATGAACGCTCAGGTTGGTCTATGTCGCCCAGGCGATTTCGGCGCTGATGTCTGCCATTTAAACTTACACAAAACCTTCTGTATCCCCCATGGTGGTGGCGGTCCTGGAGTTGGTCCCATTGGTGTAATGTCTCACCTTGTACCGTTCTTACCAATTACTCCGACTACGCCTAAAACTGCCCAGCCAATCGGCGCGATTTCCGCAGCGCCTTGGGGAAGCGCCAGCATTTTAGTCATTTCCTGGTTGTATATTGTCATGATGGGTGAAGCTGGTTTAACTCAGGCAACGAAGGTCGCAATTCTTAATGCCAACTATATGGCAAAGCGTCTCGAACCTTGCTATTCAGTACTGTTTAAAGGCGAGTCGGGTTTTGTTGCCCACGAATGTATTATCGATCTGCGTCCCCTGAAGAAAAAAGCCAAGGTGGAAGTTGATGATGTGGCGAAGAGGCTGATGGACTTTGGTTTTCATGCTCCGACTGTCTCCTGGCCCGTAATTGGTACAGTCATGCTCGAACCGACGGAGAGCGAGTCAAAAGAACAGCTAGACCGCTATTGTGAAGCGATGTTAGCCATCTATCAAGAAGCTGAGGCGATCGCCGAGGGTACAATCGATCCAAATGATAATCCCTTGAAAAACGCCCCTCACACGGCAGAAGCGCTAATCTGTGGTGACTGGTCGCACCCTTACTCCCGCGAGCAGGCTGCCTATCCCGCCCCCTGGACAAAAGAACATAAATTCTGGACCAGCGTCGGTAGAATTAACAATGCCTACGGCGATCGCAACTTAGTTTGTTCCTGTACGGGGATGGATGCTTATAAGTAAGTAAAAAGAGTAAAAGGCAGAAAGTAAACAGTAAAGAGTTTTGAACAATGCTCCCTACTGCTTGTTCAAATCGGATAAATACTTATTGAGGATCTGGTTCATAATTGAAGCGACTTCACTGGGAGCCTCGATCATGCCTAAATGACCGCAGTTGCTTAGTTGAAAAACATTACTATCGCCAGAAGCAAATAGATAATGAAAACTGGCTAGATGATTGACATATTTAAGCTCCATTACCTTATCGCGATCGCCAGCAATAAAATAAACTGGCTGCTGTAGGCGGGAAACTAATTGAGGTAGTAAATGCACTTCTGCCTCTGTCGTCGATTCCAGCAATGCTCCCATTGCTGCCTGTTCATTCGCTTTAACAAAATCTAAAACCCTTTGACGACCCCATTTGCCTGCCAGGGGTCGGGCGACCATCATACGAGTAAAGATAAGACTGAGAAAAGGCACATAAGATAGCCAGCGGGGACGAAATTTCACCAGTTGCTGACCGGCATTCCGAAAACGTTCAAACTCTTCTTTTAAGTAAATGCCTCCTCCTGCGTTAAGGCAAATAACCCCTTTTACTACTTCTGGGTAAAGATTCGCCGCCCAAAGAGCAATACTTCCTCCTAGAGAATGTCCGACCACCCAAGCATTTTCTATCGATAAATGCTGGAGTAAGCAGCCTAAATCTTCGGCATAGCTACTTAGACTATA
>JBCBEA010000755.1:0-2130 GCA_038529195.1 Cyanobacteria bacterium J06600_6 | reverse complement strand
AACAAGAGCAACAAATTATCTCCACCCAAGCTTATCTTCTCTGGGAAGCTTGGGTGGAGATAATTTGTTGCTCTTGTTCCTTTTGTTGTTTGGCTTCTAGACTTTTGACGACTTTGGCATTGGCTCTATTTCTCTGCCAATATTTGAGTAATACCGTGTCTGGATTGGGGTTTTTAAACCAGGCAATAAAATTATTTAACAATTGCTGCGACTACTCTCATAATTCAATCCGTAATCAGCATACTATAGTTATTTACCAAACATAGTTGTCTATTACTTAAAACAAACAGTAATCTTGGGCTAAGAGCTGATAGCTAAAAACCAATCAGTTTAAACGAAGCTTATTCACATCGAGCACAATTTACTATGCTTTGTATTGGACATCGGGGAGCAATGGGACATGAGCCAGAAAACACACTATTATCTGTCAGAAAAGCGATCGCTTTAGGGGTAGATGCGGTTGAGATTGATGTGTACAATGTCGAAAACAATTTGGTTGTGATTCACGATCGCGATTTAGCCAGGACAACTAACGGCAGTGGTTATCTAGATCGTAGCAGTTTCGCCTACGTGCGATCGCTTGACGCAGGCAAAGGGCAAAAGATTCCTACACTACGAGAAGTATTCGATGCAGTAAATCGTCATGCCTTAATTAATATCGAGTTAAAGGGTAGTAATACAGCAGAGCCTGTCGTCAATTTAATTCAAACTTATCTCAGTGCAGGTTGGGCTTATAGTGATTTTATCGTCTCTTCTTTCAATCATTATGAGTTAAATCGGGTTAAGCAAATCTGTCCCGAAGTTACCACCGGGATGTTGATCTATGGTCTACCCTGGGACTACTTAACTAGCGCTCAAGAATTACAGGTAAGCGTTGTGATTCCCAGTCTCGATTATGTTAGTGTCGATCTTGTCAGATCTGTACAGCAATTGGGTTTACAAACGTGGGTCTACACCGTAAACCAGCCCGATGATATTCAGCTAATGAGGAAGTTAGAAGTTGACGGTATTTTTACCAATTATCCCGAAAGAGTCTTAATAAATTCTACTAGCCGATGAATCGCGATCGCTGGACTCGCTGGATCTATCCGACAGTTGGCATCTTGCTACTGATTTTTTCAATTTCTATTCTCCAAAAAGAGTTAGGTCGCTATAGTTTCGATGATATTCTAACTAGCCTGACTAAAATTAGCGATCGCCAGCTATCTTGGGCACTAGGTTTTGCTTTTGCCAGCTATTTGGTGATTAGCAGCTACGACCTGATTGCTTTCCATCAGCTAAATCACTATCTAGACAAGAAACGAATTCTGTTTACGACCTTTATTACCTACGCCGTCAGCAACACAACGGGTTTTACCCTGCTAATTGGGGGGGGGATTCGCTACCGTTTCTATTCTCTCTGGAATGTCCCTCCGCGAATTATCGCCAAAATTATTGCTCTAGGAAATATCACCTTTTGGCTTGGCTTATTTAGCCTCGGAGGAATTACATTCCTGGTTAATCCTCTCCAGCTACCTAGCACCTTACCGATTCAAACTATGGCAATGCAGTACCTCGGTATTATTGCCCTAATCATAGTTGGTACATACCTTTACTTTTGCTGGCAGAGAAAAAGCGTCAAGATTAAAGGCAAAATTATCCGCTTTCCTAAATTCACTACTTCAACGGCGCAAATTGCGGTGTTTGCACTAGATTGGGCATTAGCAGCCGCAGTATTATACTGTCTGATCCCTGACTATCCAGACAAATCTTATCTACAGTTTTTTAGTATCTATTTAATTGCCATGAGCGCCTCAATTATGAGCAATATTCCTGGAGGGATTGGCGTATTTGAAACTGTAATTATCTTTCTGTTACCCGAAAGCATTTTTAAGCCAGATATCTTAGGCTCTCTGCTGGTTTACCGTTCGATGCGCTTTCTTCTTCCTCTGGCGATCGCCTTAATTTTCATCTGCTGTTTTGAGTTGCGTCAAAAACTGCGGGGCAGTAAATCATAACGCCACAAATCTAACTAAACTGCCTCCTGTTTGAATCTGAAAAGGCAGCAAATTTAGCAAATGTTTCGCTTAGAGTAAGAATAAGATATTCCCCTGAGCGTTTGAGGTCACATTAATAGCAATCGCCTTTATA
>JBCBEA010000754.1:0-2131 GCA_038529195.1 Cyanobacteria bacterium J06600_6 | reverse complement strand
AAAATTGGATCTTCAGGAACTCTTTCAAGAGTTCCTGAAGATCCAATTTTTCGTCTAACTTTTCCCCAGAAAGAAATGCTTTCGCAAGATGATTTTGAAAACATAGTTTGGTTATTAGAGACTAACGCCTCCAAAAAACACAAATGTTCTGTTGTTAGATCGATACAATCCCGCCTTAATCCTCATCCAGATGGTCAATTAGAACATAATATTCCTACTTTAGATGGAAGCCCTGTTTCTGGTATTCAACATAAATATCAGCAAACAGTACTAATTTTTCCATCATTCGGACAAACTTGTCATGCTTACTGTACTTTTTGCTTTCGCTGGCCTCAGTTTGTAGGAGTGAAAGATTGGCAATTTGCCACCAGTGAATCGGGTCGCTTTCAAGATTATCTTCGTACTCACAAAGAAGTTACTGACGTTCTAATTACTGGAGGAGATCCGATGATTATGAGTGCCAAGCAACTCTCTTTGTATATAGAACCATTGTTAGGGAATGGTTTTGAACATATTCGTAATATTCGTATTGGCACTAAATCTCTTGCTTATTGGCCTTACCGTTTTGTAAGCGATTCTGATGCAGATGATATTTTGAAATTGTTCGAGCAGGTACATCAATCTGGCAAAAAACTTTTTTTAATGACTCACTTTGTTCATGCTGAAGAGTTGTCTACTAATATTGTCGAACGAGCAATAAAAAGAATTTTAAGTACAGGAACTCAAGTTCGCACTCAAGCCCCCATTATGAGAGGAATCAATGACTCTTCAGAAGCTTGGACACAGTTGTGGCAAAAACAGATGAATTTGGGCTGTATTCCATACTATATGTTTGTGGCGAGAGATACAGGTGCTAGACAATATTTTGAAGTTTCTTTATTCAAAGCCTGGAAAATTTATCAACAAGCCATACAAACCATTTCTGGATTGGGTAGAGTAGTACGCGGTCCAATAATGTCCGCTTTACCAGGAAAAATACTCGTTCACGGTGTTAGTGATACTCCTTTGGAAAAAGTTTTTACACTTTCTTTTATTCAAGGAAGAGACTCTAATTGGTGCAATAGACCATTTTTTGCCCGATTTGATTCTAAAGCCAATTGGCTAGACGATCTAACACCCGCATTCGGAGATAAAAGATTCTTTTATGAAGAAGACCTAGAAAGAATATTAACCACTGGTTCGCTTAAAGAACAGTAACAAATCGCAAATCATGGCAGTAAATTTAGATCAAATTCAAGGGCGATCGCTAGCTCAAACTCTAGCTATCCAATCTCAAATTAACTTACCTGGGACGGTAGGACGAATTCTCAAACAGGTTAGAGATTTAGAAAGAATTGCTCCTTTATTTGCTCAAGCTGGATTAGTACGATCGCTCGAACGACCCAACCCTCTCAATATTCGCGTTGGGGGAATAGCGACTCAAGCTAAGATTACTAAGACTATTGGCGGTTTTCTTTATGTTGCTGCAGCGACCCGTATCGATTTAGCCGTTGAAAACAATGTCATTGCTACCGTAGGACAGGATAGTACCTGCGAATTGGACGATATTAACTATGAGAATCAATCTAAACGACTTCAGTTAATTAATATCCGTCAGGCTTATGAAATGGCAAATAAAGCCATCAATTCCGAACGAGGTTACGACCTAATTTTACTCGACTGTCCTTTGGTACTCGATCGCAGTATGGTTCCTTTAAAAGAAGCTGCTAGTTATGCCAGCTATCGGACTGATTTTGATAAAGCGACCGCCGCAATTAATAATTTTTGGACAAATAATCGAGATAAACTTCAGCCTTGGAATCCCAATGGTACGGCAGTTGTGGGACTGGCAGCAGAACGCTATGGCGCGATCGTTAATATTGCCAGACAAGACCTACGTACCTTAGAAGGCAGAAAGCATATTCTAACTACAGAGGCGATCGATACAGACTTTATAATCCAGATACAAGAATCTGATGGTGCGATTGCCAGCATTGGAGAAAGACGTTTTATCTATGGCATATTGAACTCTTACTCTCGCACCGCAACTTTCAGAATGAACGTGCAAACCCCCCGTATGGAACCTAGCGATGGAATATCGGTTTGGGCTGTTTTGAAGTGAAAGCCAATAACCCCCAAAGAAATTACATCG
>JBCBEA010000753.1:0-2134 GCA_038529195.1 Cyanobacteria bacterium J06600_6 | reverse complement strand
GCGGATATATCTAAGCGACTATATCCGCATTGCTACAGCCAGCCACAATCAGTTCCAATACTTCTAGTTCTCGCTCTGTCAGAGGATAAGTTTCAATTAGCTGCTGGTATTCTTCTGCTACCGCAGTAATTGCCTGAGTGTCATCTGCCACGGCTGCGGAAGATGTAGACTGCTCTCTAGCGCTGGAACTATTTTCAGTTGACTGAGCCTGCTTCAGAATAATTCTGGCGATCGCTGGATCGATCCAAGCATTACCTTCGTGAGTATTACGAATTGCCTGAACTAAATTATCCATGCTTACATCCTTGAGGCTATAAGAATCAGCTCCAGCAGCAAAAGCAGCCATGACAGAATCTTCGCTATCGTGCATGGTTAGCATCAAGACTTTAGTTTTAAAATCAGGATTGCTGCTTTGATATTGCTTGAGTTTTTGAGTTACTTCAATGCCGTCAATGTCTGGTAAACCAATATCAACTAAAGCGATATCGGGCTGATGGTTTTTAATCTTTTGCAAGCCATCATTACCGTTAGCTGCATTATCAATAACTTCAACATCTTCATATTGTTTAAGAGCAGCGCATAAGCCAATTCGACTTAAATCGTGGTCTTCAATTAAAACAACACTTATATTATCCATGTTTACTATTTAAACTAAATCTTGAAGTCATTATTACTTATTAAGATTATCGAACATGACGTTCTCAAGCCATCAACCAGAAGATGTATCTCTGGCGAAAGAGCAAAATTGGTCGATCTTTAGCAGGTAGAATGGATAAAAATTTAGCTGTTAGCAGTCATGATTCCGAGCTAAACACGAGATTTATAGGTTATGGGTAGTCATTTTACCTCCAATCTCAATCACATCTTTACTTCAACCGCTATGAGCAACATAGATCCTACTGTTACCAATCAAAACACTCAGCTAGAACAGCAAAGAATAGTTATCGAGCAACAAAAGCAGTTATTGCAAAGCATCTATGACAATGTTCGAGAAGCGATTTTTGTAGTGGATGTGGAAAAAGACGGTATTTTTCGCTATCAAAAATTCAATGCAGCAGCGATTAGCTTAATGGGTATTGATGATGGCGCGACTAAAACCCCCGCTCAAATATTTACTCCTGAAGTGGCAGCTAGAGTTACGCAACATTATCAGCAGTGTCTCAAGTTTGGTATTCCTTTCTCTTACGAAGAATGTTTACCCTTTAAAGGCAAAGATACTTGGTGGTTAACCACTTTAAACCCTCTTAAAGACGAGAATGGTAAAGTCTATCGTTTAATTGGCACAAGTTTAAATATCGATGAGCGTAAGCAGATCGAGTCCGAACTACAGCAGGAAAAAATATTTATTCAGACCGTACTCGATCATCTCTGTGAAGGGATCGTCGCCTGCGATCGACAAGGAACGTTAGCTTTATTTAATCGAGCTAGCTTAGACTTTTTTGCCGTTCCCCAAGAACCCCTACCTCCCGAACGTTGGGCAGAACACTACAATCTTTACGATGCTCAAGGTAAAGAACTGCTCAAACAACATGAAATTCCGCTATTTAGGGCTTTTTCAGGAGAATCGTTCACTAATGTCGAATTAATGACTAAACCCCCCGCAGGAACACCTCGCCATTTATTGACTAACGGTAGTCCAATTGTTGATGCGAATGGGGAAAACATTGGTGCGGTAGTAGCTGTTCATGATATTACCCAACGCAAACATGCAGAGGAGGCTTTGGCTAAGTTAAATAATGAATTAGAAGATCGAGTTCAAAATAGAACAGAACAGCTAGAACAGGTCAATACGCTGTTATTAGCAGCAACCACTACATTAGAAGATCGCAATCAAGAATTAGATCGGTTTGCCTACATTGTTTCCCACGATCTCAAAGCACCACTAAGAGCAATCTCCAATCTTTCAACCTGGATTCAAGAAGATTTGGCAGACAAGCTAGACGATGATACTCAATACAATATGGACTTGTTACAGAATCGAGTTCAGCGCCTTGAAAGTATGATTGATAGCTTATTGGCTTACTCCAGAGCCGGAAAATCTGCCGAGGGATCTCAGTTAGTTGCGGTCGGCGATATGCTAGCTGAAGTCATCGATTTATTAGATCCCCCAGCTAACTGTTCAATCGATGTTCAG
>JBCBEA010000752.1:0-2142 GCA_038529195.1 Cyanobacteria bacterium J06600_6 | reverse complement strand
AATTCTCGGTAGTCTGACAACGCTGATGTTGATATCTTCAATGCTACGACGGCGATTTCGCTCTAAGAGGTCAAGAGAATCTTCCGACGGAAAAGGCTGGTTACTCCAAGGAATTACACCCAAAACAGGAACTTTAGTTTTTTCTTCTAACCATTTAATACCTGAGTCTAATAGTTCCTTTTGACCCCTAAATTTATTGATCACAACCCCTTTAACCAGCGATCGCTCTTGGGGGTCCAGCAGTTCTAAAGTCCCGACTACATGGGCAAATGCGCCACCTCGTTCAATATCGACAACCAGAATTGTCGGCGCATTGAGATGTTTAGCAACCCGCATATTGGTCAAATCGCGGTGCTTAAGATTGATTTCGGCGGGACTACCCGCCCCTTCACAGACAACCAAGTCAAATTCTAAAGAAAGACGGTAGAGGGATTCCTGTACGACTTCCCAGCCCATATCAAAGTATTTCTCGTAATACTCCGTGGCTTTGACCGTACCGACAGATTTACCCTTAATAATTATCTGGGAAGTCATGTTTCCCTGAGGTTTAAGCAAAATTGGGTTCATTTCAACTCTGGGAGCAACCCCCGCTGCCCATGCCTGTACTGCCTGAGCATGACCTATTTCGCCACCTGTCGAAGTGACATAAGCGTTTAACGCCATGTTCTGTCCTTTAAAGGGAGTAACACGCCAACCATGTCTGGCTAAGATACGGCATAATGCAGCAGTCAGAAAGGATTTCCCTGCATGAGATGTTGTCCCGACCACCATAATCGCTTTCATCGATTGCTCCTGTGCTGGAATACATACACTGTTATAGCAGCAGTTACTACTTTAATAACTACTCTAAAGCGACAATTTTAACCAACGATTGAGCCAATGTGAAAGTTGATCGTATCCACTTGGATCGGGAATTTCCGTTTTTGACTGTTCCCACTCCTCGACAATCTTTCTGCCTAGGGGAGTTAGGCGAAAACTATCGGTCAATCCCTGTCCGTCAACTTCTCGACGTAGTAAGCCAACATTAATCAGCCAGACGAGCTTATCTTCCGTTCTCGCTTCGCTAAATCCTTCTTTGGTATAGCCCAACTGGATTCCTGTATTTTCGGCGATTTTCTGCACGGGGACACTTTGGTTACGCATGTCTTTAAACAGTTTTAGACGGAAGGGAGAGCAGGACAAGGCAGTCTTGGCTCTTTTGATTGCTTTGGGTGTATAGGTAAAGGTAGTCGAATTGCTGGTCATTATAGAAATCTTGGCTGTAAGGTTCTAATTTATGGCGGAATATATTATCTTTATTTCATGCTATCTCTTTCTGTAAAGCTTCTGAAAAGCGATCGCTCTACTCAAAGCTTAATTATTGCGATCTGCTAGCAAACTTAGGAATCATTTTAAATCGATAACTTCTGGGAAATCTCTTTGTCGATTGGCGATCGCGAATTTATTCAGATTCTCAACTGGATTTATGATTGCCTGCTACCTGGAGACACTTTTATCCTGGGTAACTTTCTTAAATAGAATTCTATCTATAATGTGGGAAAAATGTTTTCAAATCCCTTTTCTTAATTGCCAAACTCCCCTCTCTAGTCGTCACTATTCAATTGAGATTTAGGCAAATAATTAAGAAAATATTAACTAAACTGTGTATTTTAAGAGTGATGCCTTTAAATACAAGATATATCTACGTATGATTACGTAATCTAAACTACAAAAGTATCGATCAACTAATCTCAATGGCATTTTTTGAGTTCTTTTTAGATAATCTTGGTGATGCACGTCACTTCTACGAACTGTTTGTGACAATTGCTACCACCAACAAGTTTTTTTCATTTTTAGCTGTTGTATTTAGCGTTTTTGTAGTAGCAGTAATTCTGTACTCCTTTATTGAAAGAGCTTTAGATTTTGTTGCCCAGTTTAAAACAGGCGAGAACTCAAAAAAAAAGAGAGCTGTACTAATTGCGGTTTTATCTATTTCAACTTTCTTTTCGATCACTTCTGTTAATAATATTGTCAACGCCCACACCCCTAGACCCTACTTCCTAACAGATTATGCTAGTCAAGAAACGCAGGGCTATTTCATTCTAGATGGTAAAGTAAATGTGGTAATTTAAAATTCAAGAAAGTAAGTGAGCGAAATCGCTA
>JBCBEA010000751.1:0-2143 GCA_038529195.1 Cyanobacteria bacterium J06600_6 | reverse complement strand
GTTGGCAGCAGCTATCAACTGATGTGCAGACCTATGGTATCCGTAACTCTCACATTACGGCGATCGCTCCTGCCAACGTTCTGGCTGTTCTGTCAGAGGTAGAATCTCATTTAAGGTCTTTGAACCGAGCAATTTACCCTTACTCCATTCGCTACCAGAGAAAGCTGCATAGGCACCACGATCCTTGGCTAATTCCATTGAAGCATGGGTACACCAGTAAGCGACCGATTCAAATAGCTGACTAATTTCTGTTAGGCTTTGATAGTTTAGGTGGCGTTTTGCTAACCAATCGGCTAATCCCATACAGCCAACGCCGATTGTACGGTATCTATCGTTGTGAGTCTTGCTATCTTTAAAAGGAGGCTTAGTAAGGTCAATAGTATTATCGAGAATCCGTACCGCTAGTCTAGAAGCTTCGGCGATTTCTGCCTCCTCGACGTTGGCTAAGTTGAGAGACACTAAGTTACAGCAGTGAGCTTCTAATCCTGGCTTGACGTTGCTAAAACTTTCACAGCAAAGATTGACTCCAGGAATATAGCCAGCGTGTTTATTAGGATTGGCGCGATTGATTGTGTCTTTAAATGCCAGATAAGGCATTCCCGTTTCTACCTGACTCCGCATGATGTGTTTAAACAACTCACGGGCATCTGTTTGCTTGTAAAGCTTAATCTTTTTGCCTAATTCCGCTTCAATCTGAGCATAGGCTGCGGTGAAACTATCTCCCCACTGTTCGGCTAGTTCAATGCCTAGCTGTTCTTTGACTTCATAGGGATCTACGAGCGTCCACTTTTCTTTAGCTTCCACCCGACGCATAAATTCATCGACAATCACTAGTTGAGGAAAGACATCGTAGGCTTTACGGCGACGATCGCCATTTTCTGCCTGCATTTCTAAAAATTCAGGTACATCTAAATGCCAAATATCTAAGCCGATTGTGACTGCACCTGCCCTACGTCCACCCTGGTTAACGGCGATCGCCGTATCGTTGAGCAGCTTGATCCAGGGAATTACGCCACCAGAAGCATTTTCTTTCCCCATCACCATACTGCCAGTGGCGCGGATACGACTTACGTTTACCCCAACACCACCACCGTTTTTAGAGATTCTTGCTGCATTAGTGATTTCTTCAAAAATACTCTCTAAGTTATCGTCCATGCCGATAATAAAGCAGCTACTCAGAGAACCGTTGGGAATTCTTAGATTTGCTAAAATTGGTGTCGCTAAAGAAATCTTTCGCTGAGCGATCGCTTCATAAAAGGCTCTAGCAACGCTTAAGCGAACATCAGGCTTTTCATTCGAGGCTAGCAACAAGGCACAGGTAAGAAAAGCTTCCTGAGGCAATTCATCCGTCAGCAGGTAACGCTTCGTTAGTAGTACTGCCCCTGCATAGTCATAGTCTTTATCCCAGTCTGGGTTAATCCAGCTTCCAGCGATCGCTAACTCTTCAGAAGAATATTTTAGGATAGCGCGATCGTATCGCTTTGCTTCTAACTGGTATTTGACAGCTTGTGAATAAGTAGAATTATCAATTGTTAACTGTTCATTCTCAATTGAACAATAGCCAAAACCCCGTGCTACCCGAGTATCTTTCCACAAACTCCAAACGTGTAGTCGTCCAGCCACATAGCGCCAGGCAGGTTCATCAGGACTACACATTCCTAGGGCGCAATCAATCAAATTATCTTGGATTTCTCTGGTAGTAACACCATTACGCAGACGGGTAGTTAAACCTGCTTCTAAGGTTATTGGGTTGACGTTTTGTGACTCACAAGCCCATTCGACAACAGCACGAATTTTCGCTATGTCTAGAGGAGTAGGCGAATTGTCTCGCCTCATTATGAGAATAGGTGTGGTAACATTATTTCCGCTGTCTGCTGGCGCTGAAGCAGTGGCAGTGCTAAAACTATTAGAGTTCGTGGTCAACTGTTGTTGCTCCCCTTCTTCAACGACTGTAGTGAGGGAAGAAGACTGACTCGCATCTACTGAGTTTATAGTTGACACTGAGTTGCTGGTTAACGGCGAAGTTGGCTGCATATGCTCTGAGGCTGAATTTTGAACTAGTCTGCGAATCCTGTCTTAACTTGATTTCTTGTTTCTACTGCTAGTATTTGGTGTAGAACTGGCTGGTGAAATAACTTAATTG
>JBCBEA010000750.1:0-2144 GCA_038529195.1 Cyanobacteria bacterium J06600_6 | reverse complement strand
TCTCTACATAATTCAGTATTTAAACTAAGTAAATATTCACTGAGTCTTTCTACTTACTGCATTCTTGGGATGCACTCGATTTTACTGGAAGAAATTTAACTATTTCTGATTTTCTAGGTCATCTAGACTATCTTAATCAAAAACAGTATATCAACGCCGATTTTTCTGGTAATGCCTATGCTACACAGGAAGATGTCCCCGATCTTATAGATGAAGAAGAAATAGACTTTCGCGTTGCTAATACCTTCGGCGCACCCGATGGACCCTTGCCTCATCTAATCAAGTTTAAAAAAGCAGAACTGACTGAGAAAGGTCAGAAAATGCTGGAGCGCATGAGAGAAAAACCTCCTGAAGCACTAAAATCAGGTGCATCTACGCCCATCGTCGATAAGTATACGCCTTTCTTAGAAGAAGTTGCTTTAAAAGCAGAATTGTCTGACATCTTTGATGCTAGAGATTTGAGCAACGTTGTCTACCGCACCATGCGCGACTTGATGACTAACGAAGCATCTGACGCAGTCAAAGCCGAACTTCATGATGAAATTGAATCAGATGCCAGCAACAAAAGGCTTCAAGATGAGATCTCTGATCTCTGGCAAGATGACAATCCAATCGTTTCTTGGTTAAGCCAAGTTCGTCCACCATTAAAATTTGATGCGGATACTTTTATCTTTCGTATAGAAAAAGAAGGCGGTTTACCTCACGGCACAACTGGTACCAAAGTAATCAATGCTGTATTTTCAGCTACTAAAGAGGAACTATCTGGTGATGTACAAAAGCAGGTATCTGAATTCCTACCAGGCAAAATCAAAGATATGTGGGAAGCTGCTTAATCTAAGTTCTCACCCAGTTAAATATTAAACATGGATTGGCGATCGCTTATAAATCGAAAAAAGCGATCGCCAAATTTCTTTATTTGGGTTGGGTTAAATATATTTTTAGCCGTTGGCACTCAAAAATAGCTTTCTTTCCGCTGCTCTTCTTCTGGTTAAACCAGGCATCTGTACCAACCTTCCGCGCATGTCGGCTTTGTCCCAGCGTAGAAATTCATTCGCTGCACCTGCATAATCTCCAGCGTTAATTTTCCTGACTAAGGTACTTTCGGAGATTGCACCTACCCCCACATTAAATGAAATAGAGGCTAAAGCACTTAGCTGTCGCTCATTTAATTCGACTTTAACTACTTTTTTTAGTTCTCGATCTATCTCTCTCAAATGAGCATTTAAAGCTGCTTCCGCTTCAACGGGGGAAATGCGATCGCCAATCTGAACGGGAATACCGCCAATTTTAGACAAGCCATAGCCAATTACGGGAGTGCCATCCGTATCAATATAGGCGTAGTCTTTGAAGCCTTCAAACTCTTTAATTATGTCCTTGGCAATCTTGGAAACAGGCTGCAGTTCGGGTTTAATTGGAGTCGGGGAAATATAGCTACGTTCAGCATTTTGAAGATTAATCGCCAAAGAGTCATCTAGTCTCTCTAGCTGCATATCCTTAACTAGATTATTAGACGGTTCGTAGATTTTACTTTCGGCGATCGACATCGTTGTTACCCCAAGAGAGCAAACGCTGGTGAAAACAATGGTTCCATCAATATATTTATTCAAAGCTAGTTTATTAAATTATTATTTTTTCAACGAACAGTTTTAGCCGATTTATTTAAATTAAGCGACTAAATTAAGCTTGTGAATAATAAAACTTAACTTAGTCTGAAACTCTTCGGATTCAATGAATATGTAACTTACGGTAATTGACCGGCTCAACACAAATAAGTATAAATCACTAGGGAGAAGCAGCGGTTTGACAGTCTGTCGATGAAACTTTTAGCTTTAATTACATCGTGTATAAAAGAACTAGTTGTATCTTTTTCCCTAATTGCAGTTGAGAATTATCTGGTACAGAATATCTTTAATTGGTCTGTTGGCGATCGCTCTGAGCCTTATTCTGAGCGTTTGGCTCTTTGGTTTTAATTACAGTCTTGCAGGGTTAGTAACAGGAAGAAAACCTAAAATCAGTCTTGATTCCCCGTCTAGTCATATAATTGACTCTCAGGCTTGCTTGGTGAACTTACAGCAGCAAAAATACGCAATCGCCTTAGCTAGCTGTCAGGCAGCAGTTAAGTATGATGCCAATAATTTTGAGAG
>JBCBEA010000749.1:0-2146 GCA_038529195.1 Cyanobacteria bacterium J06600_6 | reverse complement strand
GATGGCACTGAGGGCAGGTCAAATAGTTCTAAATGCCGATTACTTGGAATTAAAGAATTTTGATTTTCAACAGCCAATAATATTGTCTGAAGCCACAACAGAAATTCAGTTTATATTAAACGTAGGGGATAAGGGCAGTTCGTCCAACTTTGAAATATTTAGTTTAGATAATGATTCAGACTGGACTATTAATAGTCAAGGAAAAATTAATAAAAGCTTTCTCGATATCAAAGATTCTAATTTAACTCAGTATAAACAAGAGATTAACTATAAGGTTGATGTAGATAAATATTATCAGGACTTATCTAAAAGAGGTTTGGAATATGGCGAAAGCTTAAGAGCGATCGCAAAATTATATTCTGCGGACAATCGCGCATTAGGCAAAGTAGAATTGCCAGCTAGCTTAGTTTCAGATGCAGCTAATTATATTATCCATCCCGTACTATTGGATGCCTGCTTGCAAGTGAGCGGTGCAGCAATAGATGATGATAGCGATCGGATGTATTTACCTATTGCGATCGAAAAGATTGTTTTTAGTACTAATCACAGCAGCTTAAAAACAGCATGGAGCTATGCCAAGTTAATCGATTATAACGCTGGCATTTATACTTTAGATTTTGAGTTAATAAGCGAACGACAAGAGACGATTGCTGTAATTACTGGAGTCAAGATAAAAAGTACTCAAGTCAATTTACTAAATCGCCAAAATTCAAATATAGATGACTGGCTTTATCAAGTAGAATGGCGAGATGCTTCTATAAATAGTAAGCTAGATAATAGCTTTATTTCTTTACTAGATATTCAACATGGGGCTAAACAAAAGTTTGCTCAGTTAATTAACAATAGTAATTTTAATAATTATCTACAGCTATTAGCAGAATTAGAAGAAATTAGCGTTCACTATATAGTTAATGCGTTAATTAAATTAGGGGTTGACTTTGAAGTCGGACAGTTATTAAGTCCAAGTGTCGAACAGTTTAGCATTTTAGAAGAACATGAAAGCTTGTGGTCGAGACTTTTAGATATACTTACCGAAGCAGGCATTTTAGAATCAGCTCATGATATTTGGCAGGTAATTAAAGTCCCCGATCTTGTCAACATAAATAAACAGCAGCAGCAGCTATTAAATCAATATCCTCAAGCTCAAGCTGAATTAGATTTGCTGCATAGATGTGCATCACAGCTAGATAAAGTATTGAATGGTGATGTAGATCCCAAAGAATTACTATTTCCTGGAGGAGATTTAGGCATCACTACTAGCCTTTATCAAGATTCTCCTGGCGCAAAAGTTACTAATACCCTCGTTGCGGAAACAATCCAGCAGGCTTTGAGTAATCAGCCTCAAGGAAAAACAATCAAAATTCTTGAAATAGGCGCGGGTACAGGAGGAACAACCGCTTACATTTTACCAAAGCTGAATCCCAGCAATACTGAATATACTTTTAGCGATTTATCTCCTTTATTTCTGACTAAAGCTAGAGAAAAATTTAAACAATATGACTTTGTAAAATATGAGTTATTAGATATATCTAAAACATCTCAAGCGCCAAAAACTTACGATATTATTATTGCGGCAAATGTTCTTCATGCTACGGCAGATTTAAAACATACCTTAAGTAATGTTCGACAACTATTAAATCCTCAAGGATTATTAATTATCGTTGAAGGAACGCAACCTGCAAGATGGTTCGATTTGACCTTTGGTATGACAGAAGGTTGGTGGAAATTTGTCGATAAACAGTTACGGGCAAACTATCCTTTAATATCTGTATATAACTGGCAAAAACTATTGTTAGATGCAGATTTTACCGTCGGAACATCTCCTAAAACGCCTCTACAGCAGGCAGTAATTATCGCTCAAGCTAGCAATAAAGCGATCGCTCGCCAACATTATCTAATTTTTGCCGATAAACAAGGAATAGGAACAGAGTTAGCTAACTATTTAGCGCAATCGGACAGAAACTATACTTTAGTAACTTCGGGAACAGAATTTAAGCAAGAGTCAGCTAATAAATATCAAATAAATGCTTTAGGACCTAGTAGTTGCGATCGCCTTATTAAGCACCTACAACAAAAAGAAATAAAACCAGACTGTATTATTTATCTTCAGAGTTTAGATCGCGATCGCAATAATTTAAAATCAAAT
>JBCBEA010000748.1:0-2149 GCA_038529195.1 Cyanobacteria bacterium J06600_6 | reverse complement strand
AACAATGCTTGCTCTTTCAGCTCAGAACTTAAAACTTATTACCTCAAGCGAATTTTAACCTTAGAAGAAAATTCATTTATTCTCGATCATGCGATCGCGGGCAATCCCGTATTGCCGAAAACTGCTGTTACGAGCTGGATTGCGACAGCCTGCGAAGAACTTTATCCAGGATATAGATTTTTTTGTCTGGAAAATCTCCAAGTTCTAAAGGGCATCGTTTTTGATGAATCGGTTTTACCAGCATACACTTTTAAACTACAGGAAAAAAATAAGCAACCTGCAGAATTTATTACAGTAGAAGTAACAGTATCAAGTGAGCTAGAAGATAATAAAAAAAGATTTAATTATAGAGGTAGCTTTACTTTAGTATCTCAGATTCCACCAGTTCCCAAATATAAACTCTTCAATCTCAATCAGGATAAAAAGCTACTTAAATTATCTCCCTATGAAGATGGAACTCTCTTTCATCAAGGAGTCTTTCGAGGTGTCGAGCAGGTATTAAATATTAGTCGCGATCATATTACCTTAAAATGCAATAGCAACTCATTATTAAGCAGAATTCAAGCCAGCAACTCGGCAAGTTCGATTGAAATAAGCTGGAACAGTAATACGAAGCAATCTATCTTAGCTGATATTGCCATGCAGTCTATTTTGGTATGGTTACAGTATTTTCATCAAACATCTGCCCTGCCTTTTTACACAGAAAAAATGGAGTTTTTTCAGCAGGAGACGTTGCCCAAGAGCTTTTATATATCTACCAAAATTCTTTCGTTCAATGACAGTAAATTAGCAGCTAATGTTATTAGTCATGATGAGCAAGGCAATATATATTACCAGGCTTTTAATGTTCAGGTAACAGTTAGCAAACATCTGAAAAACTTATTTGCCACTCCCCAAAAGCAAAGTAATTCTCAGTCTGTTTTATTCAGTCAAGATAAGATTGCTGAATTTTGTACGGGTTCGGTTGTCAAGTGTTTTGGAGCAGAATATGCAGTATACGATCGCGGAGCAATTAAAGCTTCCCGGTTACCAAATGGTGAATTGAACTTGCTCCACCGCGTATTGTCAATTAAAGGTAAACGTCATCAATTCGCTCCAGGATCGACAATCGTCACCGAATACGATACGCCATTAGATCCCTGGTATTATCAGCAAAACTCATCTCAAGTAACCCCCTATTCAATCTTAATGGAACTAGGTCTACAACCTTGTGGTTTTCTTTCGGCTTACTTAGGCACAACTCTACTTTATCCCACCGAAAGTTTATATTTTCGCAATCTAGATGGTGAAGGAAAGCTAGTTAAAAACATCAACCTCAGAGGTAAAACAATTACCAATACTTCTACTTTAGTTGGTTCTACTAATATCCCTGGAATGATCTTGCAGAATTTCACTTTTAGTTTAGCTTACCAAGGAGAAGCTTTTTATCAAGGAGAAGCCTCCTTTGGTTATTTTACGCCTCAAAGTTTAGGTAAACAAATAGGTCTAGACAGAGGAAAAGATATTCGTCCTTGGTATGAAAAACATCAGGATCTCAAACAAATTGATATCGATCTACAGAGCCAAGATAGTCAGTCTAAATACTATCAAACTAAACCGCATAAGTCCCATTATCGTCTGGCAGAAAAACTTTTAAACTTAATTAGTAAAGTAAAAATTATTCCTCAAGGAGGAGAATACGAACTGGGATATATTTACGCTGAGAAAGAGGTTCTAGCTTCAGACTGGTATTTCAACTGTCACTTCTTTCAAGATCCTGTAATGCCTGGTTCTTTGGGAGTTGAGGCAATCTTACAGGCAATGCAGGTTTACGCCCTAGATTTAGATTTAGGCAAGCATTTTCATGCTCCTGGTTTTACCCATCTTGAACAACATCAAACTATTTGGAAATATCGAGGGCAAATTCCTCAACCAGATCGACCTGAGAAAATTTATTTAGAGATTCATTTAATCAAAGTTGAAGTAACTCCAGAAAAAGTTGTAATTATCGGTAATGCTAGTTTGTGGAAGCCAAATCTAAGAATTTATGAAGTTTAAAATATTGGTATTTGTATAACTGAATCTGAAACAGCAAAGCAAATAAACCAATCGGGTACAACATCTCCTTTACTCAAAATATCTCAACTACAAATAAATAATCATTCATTAA
>JBCBEA010000747.1:0-2158 GCA_038529195.1 Cyanobacteria bacterium J06600_6 | reverse complement strand
TAATTTGGTAACGCCACTAGGAATCCCAATTACCATTCGCGGATGTACTAGGGGGTTGCCTTCAAATGCCCGCTTGACAAACTCATGAATCATGGCTTCTGTGGCGTCAAAATCGGCAATCACTCCATCTTTAAGTGGACGTAATGCCTCAATATTCTCGGGAGCGCGTCCTAGCATTGATTTTGCTTCCTGACCAAATGCTCTGGGATTTTCTGTTTTGCGCTCAATCGCAACTACAGAAGGTTCTTCCAAAACAATTCCTTTACTAGATACGTATACCAAAGTATTTGCCGTACCGAGGTCAATACCCATGTCACGGGAAAGATTAAAACGATTAAAAAAACCCACTGTATTATTTCGCTCCGAAAAAACTAGTAACCCTTTGTCCAAGTCGAATCTAATTTACTCTCTACATCTTAATTACTTTAAGAGAAAATATACCTAAATTATTGATAACAATTAATTCACAAAAAGATCGAGTAAGAACCCATTTTCCCAGTAGGATAAAAAAAGGCAAATCTTTGAGGAATTAGCTTTCGAGGGATTGTCCTCAATATTTACTCGGTTTTCAGAGATGAAAATTGCTTTATTCTTATTTAAGTACCTATACATAGAAAACTACTAGCAGCTATTCGAAACAACTCAGCCATACATAAATTAAATCTCAAACTAAAAGCGAGGATAAATCACGGTCACCCATATCAGGCTTTGACTTTAACCTAATATGAACATCTCTTCTAACCGTTATCAGAAAGTTGCGATCGCAATCTGCCTTTTTTTCTGTTCTCTCCTGTTTGTTGTCAGCGCAGGTAGGTTTTTCCACAGCCAAAGTGCAGTCTACTTAGCAGTTGCAGGTCCTACTGATGGCGAAAATGTTTCTGGGTTAGAGATGCTGCAGGGTATTCAGCTGTATCTTGATCGCGTTAATGATGAGGGGGGGATTAAGGGTAAGCAAATTAGGCTAGAGGTTTTTGACGATCAGAACAAACCCGAAACAGCAGTGAAAGTTGCAGGTGAGATTGCCAAGTCAACTTCGGCTTTAGCAGTACTAGGTCATTTATATAGTTCAACATCTTTCGTTGCTGGGGAAGTCTATGAACAGCTCGGCGTTCCTGCTCTAACTGCTTCGGCTACTGCCGACCTTGTGACTAAAGATAATGACTGGTATTCTCGCGTCATTTTTAATAACCGTCTACAGGCAAGATTTATTGCTAACTACACCTATCAAATTCTCGAACGACCCCACGCCAGCGTAATTTATAGTGATGACGAATATGGTAGAACTCTAACAGAATCCTTTGTCAATACCTTTACAAGCTTGGGTGGCACCGTTACCTATCAGTGGGTGCTCGATGCCGAATCTCCTGACTATCCACAGCAGCAGCAGCAGATAATTGAGGACGTGTCCGCTTTAAATCAGCAACAGCCTGAAATGATTTTTTGTGCGACCCATAATGATGATGTAATCGACCTAATTGTGAAAATGAAGCGCCAGCAGCTCAGGTATGAGTTGATTGGCGCAGATTCTTTAGGTAATGTCGCATTTGCTCAAAAATTTCAAACATATCCTGAAGAAGAAAAAAATCCAGGCTATTTCTCAGACGGTATTTACGCCGTTGCACCCATCATTTTTGATATTGCCAACGAGAATGCCCAAAAGTTTCGCAACGAGTATATTCGCAAGTACAAATCTGAACCTAGCTGGACAGCAGCTACCTATTATGATGCAGCTGCTGTAGCAATAGCAGCGATTTCTAAAGCCCAGGTAACGGGAGAAAAAGCAAATCTAACTCAAGAGAGACAAAGAGTTAAAGAGAATTTACTACAAATAAATTCAGTAGCAAATAGCGTTTTAGGGTTGAGTGGTCAACTATATTTCGATGTCGAAGGCAATTTTGATAGCTCTATTTATATTGGTACTTTTAGTCAGCAAAAGTTTATTTCGGCTTTCACCCAGCTACAGCCATTGAATAACCTGGAGACAGTTGATAACCTCCAGGCAGAATTAGACTCAGGAAGAGTCATGCTGATTGACGGCAAATATCGCCATCGTACCAATATTGTTTATACCGGTATTGATATTATAGCAATTCCCATAGCTATGAGATACACTAAATTGCTCCAAAATAACTGTTGATAATTTTAAATGAAGCCTTAC
>JBCBEA010000746.1:0-2160 GCA_038529195.1 Cyanobacteria bacterium J06600_6 | reverse complement strand
CGGAAGGACGATTAATTACAATTGCCAATAGTCAAATTAGTAATGTTGCTAATCACTCTAATGGCTGGTCAAAGTCCGATCTTAAGATTGCCGTCGCTTACCAAGCAGATATCAATCAAGCTTTAGAGATAGTCAATCGCATTGCTAATGAACTATGGCAAGATCCTAGCTGGTGTAACCAGATTTTAGAAGCTCCTCAAGTATTAGGGGTAGATGATTTTTCCGAACGGGGTGTGGTCATTCGTCTCTGGTTTAAAACCGAACCACTAAAACAGTGGGATATTGCCAGAGAGTTCCGTCGGCGGATTAAAATTGCCTTTGAGTCTGCGGGTATTCCTTTACCCCTACCCCAACAGGAGATATGGTTTCAAGGTGCAAAGTTTTCTGGTTTAGAAAAGAACCAAGATTCGTAGAGTTGAATAAAGCGTTGGTGAATGCTTAGTGCCCACTAACCCCAATTTACCGGCTTTCTCCCTCACCTTATCCCTCCTGTAAGATGGGCATCGTCAATAAATGTCAAACAAAATGCAAGCTCTCACATTCTCCTTCTCAAGCAAGATTTTATCGGCAAAGATAAAATCTAAGATTAATTATGTAATGGTATACCAGTACTAACTCTTTGCCTCATTCGATGTCATCAACTCAAACAATCTCTCTAGTCTGGTTTCGTCGCGATCTGCGTTTAAATGACAGTGAAATAGTTGCCCAGGCAACAGCAAACGGTCAGCAGGTATTACCCCTATTTGTTATCGACTCTTGGTTTTACCAACAGCCAGAAATAAGCCGAGCTAGAGTCAAGTTTCTGTTTGAATGCTTAGCAGACCTAGATCTCAATCTCAAAGCAAAAGACAGTCGTTTATATCTGTTTGAAGGGCGATCTCTAGAAGTAATTAAAAACCTCACTCAAGCCCTAGTCGAGCAAAATCTCCAGCCAAAGCTCTATTTTCATTGCGATGTGCAGATAGACTATGGCATCGATCGCGATCGCCAGATTTTAGATTACTATCAACAGCATAATCTCGAAACCCAGATCGGACTCAATCATTTCTTCCAGCAGTCAGAAAACTACGATAGCTGGTGGAGCGACTACCATCGCTATCAAAGACAGCCTCTTTACCCCACACCAAAAAAGATAAACACTCCTGTCTTAAACCTCAATCTACCCCAGCTAACTATCGCCGAATTAAAACAAAAATATCTCGCTCCTAGCGTAGTCAGCTACAGATATTTGGGAGGAGAAAGCTTCGCCCAAAAGACCCTAGCTAGTTTTGTCAGCCATCGCTATCAGGGCTATCACTGGAAAATGTCTCGTCCCTGGCAGGCACAGCAGGGGGCAACATCCCATCTCTCGGCACACCTAGACTTTGGAACAATTTCTGCCCGCACCGTGTATCAGGCTGTCAGCAAACCATTAGCCCAACTGCCATCGAAATCTCAAGCTCAATATTCAATTAAAACCTTCTTGGATCGACTGCGCTGGCACAATAAATTTACTCAAAGGCACTATCACCATCCAGAATTAGCCTGGCAAAATCGCTATCCCGAATTTAACGAATGGTATGATGCGTCAGAATTAACAGGGGAAAAACAAGAATTATTTACCGCTTGGTGTACGGGTAGTACGGGCTATCCCTTAGTAGATGCGAGTATGCGCCAGCTCAATCAGATGGGTTGGATGAACTTTCGGATGCGAGCAATGTGCGTTACTTTCCTCACCATCAACTGTGGTGTTTCTTGGCATCATGGCGCGAGATATTTTATGAGTCGTTTGGTAGATGGCAACATTGCGATTAATCACTGGCAATGGCAGGCTCAGGCAGGCAGCTTGAACCCTATGTCTAAAACCTTTCGGATCTATAACCCTACTAAAAACCTACAGGAGAAAGATCCAACTCTTCAATTTGTTTACTGTTGGATACCACAATTACGTGGACGCAGCATGTCCCAACTATTAGCAGGAGAATACTTGTCCGACTATCCGCAGCCAATTCTTGACTGGAAACAAACACGTAAAGTCAACGGCAAGGTTGTATCCAATCTTAGAAAAGAAGTTAGAGAACGATTAGCAAGAGAACAGGGAGTAGAATACTTTCAGGCGATCGGTGCGAGAAATACGATAGATAAATATTTTGCTGTTAAGGATCGACAGTACAAAGAAAT
>JBCBEA010000745.1:0-2163 GCA_038529195.1 Cyanobacteria bacterium J06600_6 | reverse complement strand
GTACACATTTGTTGAGCATATTGCGCACTTCGCCCATAACATAGGTTTTAACACCCACCTTTTTTTTTCGATGCAACCAACTGATACCATCCAGGCGGTATATAATTGGAATTCCAGCTCGTTTCATTCGCCACAACCACAGTAACTTCCTTGTACCACCTACGACCATGACGGCATCAGGTTGCCTTCCTTCTTCGGCGTATACGATTTCCCAGTTCTGCTTTTTTAGTACTTTTTCAAATCGAGTCTGAAAGCTACCCGGACCACCGTGACCAGGCTTATGAGGAAAAGCAATTTTCATACTAACTGTAACTGAACCAATTACTGATATCCAAACCAGTTTTTCGCACTAGACGTTCATTCCATGGATGGTAGAAGTCCTTCAAGCTCGCAATGATTTCTTCACTAGGCTGGGCATAATTGTATTTTACTTTTTTCCCAAAGTAGAGCAGACGTTTACCGCGAATGGGTAACATTGGAATATATCGAGGATTGTTAAGAAAGAATTTGTAAATCGCATTATTCCAGATCATTGAGCTATTCGATGCCTTTTCTACAGACAAACTACCTTCGTTAGCCCCCAGGAAACGTAAAAGTCCATTGAGCGATGCATCTTTATCTGCGATCAGGTTTTCTAGTGTAAGCAAGTACACGTTTTCCTTACCAAACAGGCTCCAATATTTTTCGATATAATTCATGTAGGCTCCTCTACTGAAATAACCTTTTGACTGAGGGTCATAGTTTGAAGTAAGGTATTTCCCCATAACTTGCTCGAAGGTTTCACTCTCATTTAGTTTTCTACGATTATCCCAGTACTGAGATATCGCCCGTTTGACAGGGTCTCGCAGAATCATAATGATCTTGATCGGCCCTAGGTCTTTATGTATTCGCTCTGCTACTCCTGGGTAAACCATATAGCCTGGTGAAGCTTCTCCGATCAGACTTTCTCCCTCTTGAATATCCCAATGTTGTGCGTAGAATTTCAGCCCTTTCCGATATTTGCGTTCACTTGTAAAATAATTTACTTCCTTTCGCACCGACATGCTGATTTCCTGGTGTGAGGAAAGTAAATCGTGCAGGGTTGTTGTACCACATTTCTGTCCACCAACGATCAAAAAATTCGGTAACCTCATAAATTTAGTCAGTTCAGTACTAGCTGATCCGTAGCAATAAATTCCACTTCCGGCCAGTTCTTCTGAATTTGCCGCAGAATAGCTCGAAGTTGGATAAGAGACTCATCTCGGTTCTTATGACTCAAGCTTCCTACGAAATTAATACGATGTGTACCTAGAATAGCTGGCTTACGAACTTTAAAAGCCTTTGCGATTCGCTTCAGTACTTGGTCTTCCCATCTTCTATTTGGTTGTAGTACGGGTTCAAAAAAGCAGTTTCGAACGACTTGCCGGACCCCACTTGCTGATACCTGACCTGTAAAACGTATTTTTTTTTGATAACTATTGCTTTGCGGTATGTATTGTAGGGAAATCCCTTGAAGAATCTGTACGTCCACTTTTCGCAAAGTCTCTTCCAAAACCGGGTGCCAGATATAGGCAGGAGCAATAAATGAACGCGAGAAGTATCCGAAATAATCATAAAAGAGCTGTGCAGCTTCTGTGACAGCAAGTCGCTGAAAAGCTTGCTCTTTCCCAAGATCGTGATAATCAAAAGCAGCCTGTAAATTACGGCGCTTGTTTTTATCTCGCGAACGGTACGGTACCCCAAAGCACTGCCATTTAAAAGCAGCCAGTAGGTCCTCATTTCCCGCTCTTAACAATCTTAACCAGGCCGGTACGTGGACGTGTTCACGACCGTGCAACTGCGGCCGAAATACGCCCTGTTCTATTCCTTCTTTCCACAATCCCAAGATCTCACCGCCATCGGGCTGTCTTTTTATGGTTTCGTAAAATGGTTCGTAGGAATATTCTTCAAATCCCCCAGCTTCAATCTTAGGAAAATCAGGGTTTGCTACGATGGTATTAGCCGTAATTACTGGGTGATTACCGTGCTGATCTTTAAAAGAGGTCAACACCTCAAATAGTCGACTTAGATCCGCTTTATTTGCTAGTGTATCAAATCGGGCAAAAGCATCATTTTCTAGCATCGAGTTCTGTTTCGACAATGCCTCGTATGCTTGTCGGGATGGCATGCGAATAGTACACCAAT
>JBCBEA010000744.1:0-2170 GCA_038529195.1 Cyanobacteria bacterium J06600_6 | reverse complement strand
ACGATAATACGCTTGCGTCTTAAGACGAAACAGTAGCCAAAAAAGTTTTTTCCAAAAATACAACACAGAGTAAAACTCAACTAGCCTGACAATTTGTCATCTTAGATTTAAAACTGATACCTAACTTTCACCAAATATTTATTATCTCTTCACCAGAAAATAAATCTGGATAAACAGCAGCAAACTGACCTATCGAACCGTAAATAAACCAAAAACTAATTGCATAGAGAAGAACAATAAGGGTTTTGGGTGGAATTGCTCTAATAAATCTTAAAATGTATCTCACTTTCTTTTCCTAAATAGCGCAAGTATAATCTTCTGGAAGTAAGCTCTTTTTCTGTTGAAATAATTTGATTGGAGGAGAAGCAAAACGAGAACGGTCTTTGCCTTGAACTGGTCTAGCAAAATCGGCAGTTCTTCTAATTACTGCCAAAGCATCACTGATTTTGGGATCGCTAACACCAGGTCTGAAGTTACGGCGTTCTCGTACAAGATATTCAATCAAAATCTCCACCGTCAATTCATTATGGAGGTCAAGATAGAATATTTCATCATGAACTCTGCGAACTGCCCCAGCTAGCTCCGCTGGAGAACAAGATCTATATTCAGAAAATATCCTATACCAATTATCATCTTCAAATTGCTCATGAAAACCAGGAAAGTGAAGATTCAAATGTACTTTTAAAACTTCGTACATCCCACCATTATGGAGATTGATATCAAAGAACCAAACATACTCAAAACGCCTAATTAGCTCTGGTGGAAGCATATCAAGTCTATTAATAGTAGCCACCATAATAGATGGACTAGTATGATCTTGCATCCACGATAGTAAATAACCTGCCATCTTAGCCATTACGCCTCCAGCATCCCCACTATTCCAGCCGAAGAAAGCTTTCTCAAACTCATCAAAGAAGATTACACAAGAGCCAATACTATCTACGAGCTGAAATACCAAGTCAATATTTTGCAGTGATTCTGACAAACTTGACGATACAAGTTGATTCCAATTACAAGAAATTAAAGGCACTTTAAGAATCTTACTGAGCATCTTAGCTGTAAGTGATTTGCCCGTTCCAGGCAATCCCCACAAAAGACAACCTTTGGGTGGTCTTAACCCTCTCTCATATGCGCTCGGATGGAATAACTTTCTGATTTTGTTTAAATCTCGCATCAATAGATCTAAACCTCCTATCGATTCAACATCAGGAGTAGGAGTTATTTGCAATCCTTTGGAGGCTAATTTGGCCGTTTTATAAGCTAAGATGTCTTCGGTTGACATCTTTTTCTGATTTAGTAAACTTATTTCTCCATAAGATAGACCAACATATTGACTACAAGATTCATTGGAATGTTCTGTCGTATCCTCTGATATGAAGCTCTTAATCTCAAGAATGTTGGGTAACTTTACCTTTATCTTTGGAATTATTGAATATAAGCTATCAGGAATAGTAATCAGATGATCGGCCAAAATCAATCTGGTTTTTCGTTGAGGATCAAAATACAGATTTTCAAGTTGATACGCAAGTATCTCATTTGATTCTATTTGCCCCATTCCCTCAACTATCAGAATGCCTTCATCCAATGAATGAGCTAATTCCAATACTTCAGCATTTTCAGAAACACAATAGTCTAATACTGCTTCTAATCGATTCTGCTGGAACTCTTGCAGATATCTATAACCTTGATTCCAAAAATAAATCTTTTCCTTTGGAAAACGTTGAGCTATTTCAGCTAAGACAAAGTTACGATCGCATATTGGAAACTCAATTCCAGATATCTGAGAACTAACAATTTTGTCCCAGTTAATGAAATTCTGCATAAATACTACTCTTTATCTATCGAATTAGATCTTGCAGGAAGCAAAGCGATCGAATTCAGTACGTTATTCTCTGCTCACAAAAGTGATTCAGACTTCCTATTTTTTTGTCTAGTACTTTCCTTGTTTAGATTTTCCAACTGATATTGAGCTTGACTTAATTTATCTGAAAAAAGCTTTAAAGACTGATAGTAGGATTCTTTAAGAACATCTAGATCGGCATTCAGTAAATTTATTGGCTCTACAATTTCTGACAAAAAAATAAGCCTGAGAATCTCACCACTTAGTTTTCTACTAGATCCTTCTTTACGTCTCTCAATAATTTGTCCACAGAAAGTATTTTTATCGTAC
>JBCBEA010000743.1:0-2171 GCA_038529195.1 Cyanobacteria bacterium J06600_6 | reverse complement strand
CTAAAACAGCATCACAAATATCGAATCGTGATTGAGGGAATCTATTCATATTCATATTTGTGATGCTGTTTTAGTAGAAGTGGAAACTACTATTAGTCAAAAGCCAGTCACCGAACTCTTACTTTCTTCTATTGCTCCTAACGTACAACTTCGGTATGTACCCGCAACTCACTATGGTACTGTTGCCAAAAAATCAAATGGATAGAAAAACTCTATAGATAATTAATTTTTTAGACAGTACGACTCGTGCATTCCCTTGCGCCTGTCGGCGACGCGGGGTCACTCGTCAATCCCAAAGAGAGAATGAATAATCGCTTTATGATTGGCGAAATGCTTCTTGTTTTTGACAGTCGGTGCATAAGCCAAAAAATTCTAAAGTATGATAGTAAACCTTAAATTCCTGAGATTGAGACCAACGATATAATTTACCGTTTATAGGACAACTATCGATAACAATCGAACGCTGACATTGAAGACAGTTGAGGTGATGTTGCTGGTGGAATGAAGTAGCACTATACAAAGATTTACCGTTGGTACTCCGTTCTTGGATCGAGCCTTGTTTGCGAAGAGTTTTCAATGCACGATACACTGTTGCCAATCCAATCTTTTTGCCTTGACGTTGTAATTCTAAATACAAATCTTGAGCATCAATTTCTCTTTGAAGTTGTTTGAGGAAATCAAAAACAGTTTTGTGACTACTGGGTTGTTGAATTGGCATAAAACTAACATTTGTAAATTGAAATGGGCGAACATAAATACAAGCGATGCCTTCTAGCGAGCGTAGAAACCTTTGACGGGGCAAGAAAACCTGTAATTATCGTGACGGGTAATCCATGCTGGTAAATCTCTGACATAGTAAAGAGAAGCAATGTGGTTTACAAATATTTATTATAATGATAATCATTCTCAGAGCAAAGCCGAGAGATTTTTTTTCGGAATTTTGCTGTTGTCATAGTCTGAAAAAAAAATGAGAATCGTTATCATAATCATGGACAACTATTTAATAATCAGTTAATGGATACATCGATACAAGGCATCCCCGTTAGCATCATTACAGGATTTTTGGGTAGCGGAAAAACCACTCTACTCAATCATATTTTGACTCAACAGCAAGGATTGAAAGTTGCGGTATTAGTTAACGAGTTTGGCGAAATTGGCATTGACAATGAATTGATTATAAAGAGCGATGATGACATCGTAGAGCTAAATAATGGCTGTATTTGCTGCACTATCAATGATGAATTAGTTAAAACAGTCCAGAAAATTTTAGAGCGCAAAGAAAAACTAGATTATTTGATTGTAGAGACCACAGGAGTAGCCGATCCTTTGCCAGTAGCCGTTACTTTTTTGAGTACGGAATTACGAGGTAAAACGCGCTTAGATTCGATTATTACCATGGTTGATTGCGATAATTTCTATGCTGAAGCCAAACAAAATAGTACCGTCGCTTATCAGCAAATCACCTATGGGGATATTATCTTACTGAATAAAACCGATTTAGTAGAATCAGCAGAGGTAGATCGCATTGAAGAGCAAATTCGCGAACATCGTGGTGATGCGAAAGTAGTCAGAACCATAAAAGGAGAAATTCCTCTTGCTTTAATTCTTAGTGTAGGGTTATTTGAATCAGACCGTTATTTTCAAGAAGAAACTGGTCATTCTCATCATCACCACGAACATGAGCATCATCACGAACATGACCACAATGAACACAAACACGATCATCACGACCACGAACATCATCATCATTCAGATCACTTACATGAGGATGGATTTACTTCCTTATCTTTTGAAACAGAACAGCCTCTAGATATTCGTAAATTTCAGTATTTTCTAGATAACCAACTACCAGAATCAGTTTTTAGAGGGAAAGGTATTTTATGGTTAAAAGGAAGTAACTTCCGTCATATCTTTCATCTTAGTGGAAAACGTTTTAGTATTGAAGATGATGAATGGAAAGCTAAGCCTAAAAATCAATTAGTTTTCATCGGACAGAATTTAGAACGAGAAAAGTTAAAAGGATTACTAGAAGATTGTGTTGCTTAAAGATAGTTGTGCGAAGAATAGCTATCAGCTATAAACAATGCTGGTTTCCCCATTAGGGCGATCGATTAGAGTAATTCCCATTTGTTGTAATTATGCCCAAAGCGATCGCATTAGGGAACAATTAC
>JBCBEA010000742.1:0-2174 GCA_038529195.1 Cyanobacteria bacterium J06600_6 | reverse complement strand
GTAGTCTGTTTCTCAAAGTGACAATGATGTTAGCCTATTATTCGCTTCCCAATCGTGACAAGTTAAGAGAAATCGATTTTAGTCAACCACCATATATAGTGTTATAAATTAATAAGCAACGCCAAATGTAGACTCTAACCAAATTAATAAGCGATCGCTAATTCTTCAATGAAATTAGTCAGTTATCTCTCAAAAGCTAAAAGCTAAAAGCTAAGAGCTTAGAACGATTTGACAGACAACATTTGCGCAGCTTATCCCTGTGGGACACAGCTTTAACTTGTCACCATTATTCGCTGCCTGTTTGATTTTCTGTGGTGCGCTCGATACTTTATTCTCTATCTTCAGACCGATCGCCTATCTATACCAAGAGAGATGTAGTAGTGCTGCTTGACGCGATAAGTTTATGTCAAGTTAGAAATACGAGAAACAAAATTTATGAATACCTTATTACAAATTGCTAGTAGTGAACCTCACTTTCCTTATGCAGCAACAGTCGTCGTTGCTCTAGGGTTTGTAGCTGCCGTTGGTATCGGTTCGGTTGCTTGGTACAACTCCAAACGTCCTACAGGTTGGGAAGGCAAAGAGCGTCCTGATATCGTTCCTAACGTTGAGAAGTAATCCTCTGATACTGGAATTACTCACTTTCACTATATTCTAAAGTTTAAGATATTACTTTAGATCGATTCTACCGAGAGTGTGATCGCCTTTTATTTCAATTACCAAATCCGCAGTTTGAGTTAAAGGCTTAATATACAAATCTGGATGTAGAGCTTTCCAGAAGTATTCTACAAAGCGATCGCATTCTTCATCACTCATCCCCGATCTACCTGTAGCTATCATTTTTTGTTCTGCTTCCCTGCGCCACTGCTGAGAAAGATGGTAATCTTCGGAATATAAAACAATCAAGCTATCTAGCTTATCCCATAAGGGTAGATAATCTTGAAGACGCTGATTATTATCCCTGGCAAACTCTCGATCTTCTGGGGTAACTATTGGCTTAGGAAAAATAGCAGGGTACTCAACTAGAGGCTGCACTCCTACAAACCAACCTTCAAAGAGCAGAATGTCAGGCTGAGAAATAGATTCAGCCTTCAAGCGATCGCCTGCACCGTCATAAGCTGATTTATCAAACCGAGGCATTAAGATCCGCACATTAGTATTCTTGTTCTTCTTCTTTCGGCATCGATCGAGTATCTCCAGACCCAACGCCACATCATGAGTACCTGGAGGACCTCGCCAAATTAAACGCGGATCTTGCTGCTGTAGAGCTTTTCTTTCCCCATAGGTAAGATACAGGTCATCAATAGACAAAATAGCCGTAGCTAACCCGAAATAACTCAGAATACGCTGAAGAATTTTACAGAGGGTTGTTTTCCCCAAACCTTGACCGCCCAATATACCTTGAATATAGGTGCGATCGTATTTATCTTGTTTTGCTGCTAAGTTTAAAGCAACGGGTAGCCATAGTTGCTCAAAACTAACTAATGTCCTTTGCCCGTCTGCAATGCCAATTGTTTGACACAGCGCTTCTACTTCGGAGAATAGTTCGGCAAAGAACTTTGACTCTTTACCTTGATTAACAAGACTTTCAAATTTTAGATTGTCAATATTATTCTTATTTTTGTTCATCACTCAGTCATTACGAATTAAAATTTCTGTTGACTGTTGACTGTTGACTGTTGACTGATAACTGTTTAACTTCCTAATTTGAAAGCTTCCAAAAATAAGCTATAGATCAAGCCAATCTTAAATAAGTTTAGTACGTCGATGTAAAGCGATCGCCTTTGGGGTGGTGTTCCTTTCGTCCCTCGCCGACGATAGACAAACATACTAATCAATTCCGTAAAGCTAAACAGAACCGCAGCAGCAGGAATATCCCACACCGCATCCTGTCCCGCCGTGGTAATAATCGCCGAACCCATAAAAAAGCCCAGCAGAATACTAATAATGCTTAAAGATATGCGTCGCCAGGGATTACTAAATAATAACTCCAGGCGATCGCCCGTAACTGTTACCAAAGAATTTAAACGAGTGCGTTGCATTGCTCAATTATTTATTACTGACTAGCGATCGATTTGACTAAAAATCCATAGTGAACTGAGCAATGCAACGCACTCGTTTAAATTCTTTGGTAACAGTTACGGGCGATCGCCTGGAGTTATTATTTAGTAATC
>JBCBEA010000741.1:0-2176 GCA_038529195.1 Cyanobacteria bacterium J06600_6 | reverse complement strand
ATTCGATTCCTTGAGAACCTCTAAGTTTGACTTTAGCCATTATGCGACATTAGAAACAATGATCTTCCAAATGTCTATAGGTCTTGTTTTGAAAAACTTCACCTGGTTGTTTTTTGTTGAGGTTAAGAAATGATTTTGCTCATATATGTGTCTTCTGACTGCGGCGATAGCATCGGAGAATGTGAGATGATCTTTTGGATACCATGCGGTTTTGTTAATGATTAGTTTTCCCTTTCTATGCAAGCAGTTTGCCCACAAGGTAACAATGCTGAAGAGGGCCAATAGTGCTGGTGTAGATCTCTCGATGGCCATGTCCGACCATTGTCTTTGGGTTTCGACTCCCAGATGTCTTCTCACTTCAGCGAAAGTAACTTCTACTCTCCATCCACGCAGGAAGAATTCTACGATCGTTTGGGCAGGGAGTTGGCTATCGGTACACCCAATGACCACAGGATCAAGTTTTCCTTGAGGATCTCTGATGAGTACCCATCTCAGAGGGACGGGTGTGTGCCCGCTTTTGTACCACAGAGCTGTATGGGAACAAAACTCCATCTGTTTTTTCTTTCTTCCATACCAGTTGTCAAAGTAGCCCCTAGTCCATTTGATCCGCTTGTCTTTGACTCGTTTATCCAGGGTCAACTGCCGTTTTCCCACTTTGGGTTTGCGTCCTCTTTTACTAGCTGGCTGAGCCTTTGGAAAATAAAACAATCTTGCATCAAGTCTCATCCTGACAATCATCTCTACTCCATGAGTGGGAGCCAAATTAAGCAGATCATAGGTGGCATAGGTGTTGTCGGCGGTCAAATAGACTTTATTGGGGACTTCTCTAGTCCAGCGGCCCAGTTGAATGATCAATTGCCTAGCCCAATCGGTGAGCTTCTTAGGTTGATGATTCCGAGTGGTATAATAGCGCTCCGAGGGGCACAAGGCGCTCAGGAAAGGTAAAGCCCAGCATATTCCTTGTCCCCATGGCAGTTCTGCTAAGAACATCAAGGACATCCAGCGCAAGCCGCTACATTTGACAAAAAATGATTTCGAGCTGCGAACAGGATCCCGATAAATCCCCCGTTTGCTGATCCGGCGACCCCAACGCCGCTCGATGGTCTCGTCTATGCCAAAGACCAAGGGCTGATCTGATCCAGGCCCCAGGTGATGAATCAGTAATAGGAGAAGCGAATGAGCCAATTGCCGAGCAGACCACTTAGCTCGACTTAAGACCCGATGATATTTATGAAACTGCTTTAACTCTGATAGGCCTACAGAGCGTAAGAGGTTGCAAACCGTCCGTTTACCCGGACACAAAACCGCACCTACAAGCAATAGCTGTGTATGTAACCAGGTAGAACTGGTAAAGGAGTGGGAAAATGACGATATTAAGCGACGAAACTCTGCTGGTAAGTGAAGCATATTGGGTGAGGTAAGATACCCCAATAGTAACACTTGGCAGAGTTTCTTTCTATTTTTTGGCCGATAAAATGGCTAAAGTCAAACTAAGAATGAATTCTCTTTTTCAATGCCTCCAACCCAACATAATCAGGGTGTTTAGCCTCCAGCCGATCCAGGAATAGTTTACTCTGTAGGGTATTATTATTTAGAATTTGTAGATACACCATATTCTCCAAAGCCTTGAGGTTGTCCGGATCCTGTTGGAGAGCTTTCACCAGAAGTCTTTCTGCTTTTCTCAAATTTCCCTGATTTAGGGCAATAAAAGCCTTATTGGTCAGGAGTCGCGTATCAAAAGGCTTTTGTTTTTCCAACTCATCAAAAATTCTAGCAGCCTCGAGCAAAGCATTCCGATCGCCTTGTCTTGCCTTCAACAAGGTAGTTCCAGCCTTCAAGCCAGCATCCCACCTTTCTTTGTTTTCCTGGTACAATTCAAAAAAGATACTGTACGCACTTTCATAATCTCCTAAACCTTCCTCTATCTCCGCAAATAGGAATCGCTCAAGTGAGCTCTGAATATGGACGCCTGTCAGAGCTTTTTTTGCTGCCGTAAAATTCTTTTGTAAAGTCCAATACCTCGCTTGATCATAAGGTTCCAAAAGAGCCAAACGATTTTCAACTCGTTCAAGGTAGCTTGAATCGCGACGCTGCGTCTCCACGTAATTTAGCCATGCCAAAGCTTCCGTTTGCTCAGTCCCCGCGGTATCCGAGGCGCAAATCAGTCGAATCATGC
>JBCBEA010000740.1:0-2177 GCA_038529195.1 Cyanobacteria bacterium J06600_6 | reverse complement strand
GTTTTCTTTTCCAGAATTTAATTTGGTAGCTTAACTCAATTTATTATCATCTGGGTACTTTATTCTCTGGAGAATATTAAAGTTTTTGTAATTATTAAACAGATATGCTTAAGTATCCTCCAAGAAATCACTTAACAACATCCTAAATTTAGATTGACTTTACGTATATCCACTTACTTATTCGGGAATTATTAGAGAAGTTAGTACTTTTGAATTAAATTGACTCCAGGATTGCTTAAATCGATATAGGCAATTTCCTCAGCATCTACTTTTGTTGAGAGATTTTTAAGTTTCGAGATAGTTTTAAACTGCTGTTCTAATCTTGATAGTTCAGAACCCAGAAAAACTTGTCCGATCTTAGTTTTTAAAAATATCCCGCCAGCCTGTCGCCAATGAATTTCCGTAATTTGGAGTTCAGGATAAATTAAATTTAGCTGATATATTTTACTCCAGGCTAATTCTGAGCCTGGCTGATAGTTAATTGCTTTTAGTCTAGGTAAGGGTAAATCTAAGCTGGCATTGTTATAAAATTTTTGAGCGATCCATTCTCCTGACTCACTCAGAAATCCCACCTGTCCTTTAGATGTGGCTAATGCCACAGGGGTTTTTTCTTGCAGAGAAATAGTGACAAGAGGAGGAATAATTTGTTTGCTAACTTTAACAGCTTTAACCGATGGAATTGATTCAATTTTACGAGCTAAATCTATGCCATTAATTGACCAGATAAACTGCGGATAAGTAAAATTCAAAGCCTGATGAATTGTATCTTCACTGACCAACTGTTCTCCCTGGACGTTAATTTGGCTACGTTTTTTTACCTGAGAATTGGGCAAAGTTGCAACAAGACTGAGTCCTGCTGCGCAGCAAACCATAAAACAGGCTCGCCAGAGAGAGAGACGTTTAAAGCGCTGTTGCTGAAGTTCGATTAAAGAGAGCTTGTATCGCAACTGTGGAGAGGGAAATGGGTTCATTACGGAGTCAAGCCACAATTTTTATGGCGGTTAAATAATTTGAGGATAACCTCTATCTGGTTAAGCTAGAATATTGAAGGCTAAAGTAATGATATGAAACGGTGACAAATTTTCAGGCGGACTCCAGGTCACCTAGCTTTAAAGTCACCTATGGTAGATTAGACTTTTATAAACAGAAATCTTTCATCGTCTTTTATTTTGATCGGCAGTCAAGTTAGGTTTTAGAATTTAATGCTGGATCGATTCCTGGCCACACTTATTATATTTTTGAGCATATGGTAATTACAAAAAAGGGACTGGTTTTGGGAACAACTGCGGTAGCTCTTTCAACCGTAGCCGTTACGGGAGCAGGCATTCATCTGTCTCAAAGTCAAGCCTTAATTCAGAGCGGACCAAAAGAAACGATTGATGAAGTGTGGCAGATTATCAATCACCAGTATGTCGATACTACTTTTAACAATACTGATTGGCTCAAAGTTAGGCAGGAATACATTAAGGACGCCAGTTATGGCGATCAGGAAGGCGCTTACGAAGCAATCCGCGAAATGTTGGGCAAGTTAGAAGATCCTTACACGCGATTTATGAATCCTGAAGAGTTTCAAAATATGCGAATTGATACTTCTGGAGAACTAACGGGAGTCGGAATTCAAATCGCGAAGGATGAAGAGTCAGATCGATTGATTGTGATCTCGCCGATTGAAGATACTCCTGCTTTTGAGGCTGGGATTCTGGCTCAGGATTTAATCGTTAAGATTGACGGTACAGATACAAAAGGAATGAACGTCAATGATGCTGTCAAACTAATTCGCGGGGAGCGAGGCAGTCAGGTCACCCTAACCGTAGAGCGCAATGGAAAAGAAAGCGACTATAATATCACTCGCGAAAGAATTGAAATTCATCCTGTTCGAGCTAGTGTCAGAGACACAGAAATTGGTCAAATTGGCTACATTCGCCTGACTACTTTTAACGAACACGCTGCTAGAGATATGCAGAAAGCGATTAAAGAACAGGAGAAAGCGAATGTTGATGCCTACGTTTTAGATTTGCGTTCTAATCCTGGCGGTTTGCTTTACTCTAGTATTAATATTGCTCGCATGTGGATTGATGAAGGGACAATCGTCTCTACTGTTAATCGTCGAGGAATTAGCGATCGCGAATCGGCGAAAAAGAAAGCTTTAACAGATAAACCGCTAGTGGTGTTGGTTG
>JBCBEA010000739.1:0-2179 GCA_038529195.1 Cyanobacteria bacterium J06600_6 | reverse complement strand
AGACAAAACATAGCCACAAGGATATTCTTGGCTTTCACAGCAAGCTCATTAATAACTGTTTTAGATAGCATACTCGTTGCAGCTTCTCGAGATTTATGGGTGATCGGGCGAATTTTAATAACTATAGTCGTGATGTATTACGTATTGCAGGGTAAGAAATGGGCTAAATGGGTATTGCTTGCTATTTTCAGCCTGGTAGTTGTCTTACTAGCAGCTTTAGTAATCGCTTTGCATTCTAGGCTTTCTACTTTTTTGGTCGTCGGTAGTTTGATTTTGATTATCTTAAATTTAATTACCGCAGGATTTATGGTGTGCGATCGCAATCTGGCAGATTATTTTGCATTTAAAAGAAAGGCAGTGAGAAACTGAGATTGCAGGGCGATCTCCTTGTTGATTTTTTGGTGGCAACTCTTATTTTCAGGCAATGAATACTTGCCAAATTTAATAGAATGAAATCGTAGCTGCATTTTTATCTGAGATTAAGCTGATGGAATCTAAAATTACGCCGATGTTCATTTACTGTTTGAGTTTAGGAATTGCTCTTTTAGCAACCTGTTCTCCCATCAAAGCACAGCAGACCGACACTACAGTTTCTATTTCTTCTGAATCGATCTCTACAGCAGAAGAATTATCAGCTCAAGGACAGGCAAAAGCAGAAATTCTTGATTATAAGGGCGCGATCGCAGATCTGAGTCAGGCAATCTTGCTCAACCCAGAGGAAGCAGAGTTTTACTACCAGCGAGGTCTAATTCTCAGTAAACTGTCGGATAAAAAAAGTGCGCTACAGGATTTTGATGATGCGATCGCCAGAGATCCAAACCACGCAGGGGCCTATCTCCAGCGAGGAGGCATGTCTTTTGAGCTGGTTTCTAGCCTACAAATTACAAATTATCAGGGTTCTAACTACCAGCTCAATCGTTTACCAGGCAATTTCCGAGGCGATGGGAGAGCCGTCTTAGATCTAAAAAGAGCGAGAAATCTTTTTGAACTACAGGGAGATCAAGAAGGATACCAAACGGCAGATAGGCTGATTAAACACTTTTTGGGGGAGTCAGAATAAGCCAGAAACAAGCAGCATAAACTTAAAATAATAATCAAAATCTCAATACAACGATTTTCAAAGATTTTTCTTTAGTAAGATTACTTGTGATAGCTTAATACAGTTTCAACAGCACGACTGATAAGTGCTTAATTTCTGCGGTTACTTCAGTAATACTTTCTAAGCAATATGGCACGTAGCTCCTTACAGTTAAACAGCGAATGGATACCCAAGGTAGAAGAATCGATCGCAATCGGGCAATTTACCCAACGTTCTCTTGCCGAACGCATTGAAGTATCTCCTGGATCGGTTTCTAAATTTATCAACTGTAAGCCTGTGGCGTTAAATACCTTTATTCGTCTCTGCGAAGAGCTTAATTTGGATTGGAATAGTGCTTCTCAGCCCGAACGAGAATGGAATAACGAAATCGAAAGCTTTAAGTTTAAGCAATCAGAATTTAAGGCAAATCCAGGGGGACAAATCGCTCCGAATGAGATTGTTGGTCGGTCAGAATTGATTAATCGTCTGTGGGAAAGATTAAAACAACAGAGTCTAATTTTTAGTGGAGAACGTCGTATTGGTAAAAGCAGTATCCTCAAGAAAATGACTGCCGAAGCAGATTCCAACATGCTGCCCATATATCGTGATTTAGAAGGGATAAGAACGCCAAGCGAATTTGTCGAAGCAGTCTGGCAGGATACGGAAACATACTTACGAGAAATAGGTAAAGCCAGAAGAGTTAGAGAATATCTTAGTCAATTAACGGGCAGCTATTTTGATGGCTATGAATTTCCCGAAGTGGCTGCCGAACACTGGAAAACCCTTCTAACAAAAACCATTGAAGATCTAATTACCCTTCAGGATCAGCAAATTGTTCTGATCTGGGATGAAATGCCTCACATGCTAGGTAACTTTAGCGACCAGGTAGCAATGGAAGTCCTAGACAGTTTGCGATCGCTACGTCAAACTTATCCTGATGTCCGCATGATCTTTTCAGGCTCTATTGGTTTACACCACATTGTTAAGAATCTCCAAAAAGCTGGCTATAGCAACGATCCAACTAACGACATGTATCCCATTGAGGGACAACCCCTGTCTCTAGAGGAAGCCACCCAGCTAACGATTAATTTGCTACAGGGA
>JBCBEA010000738.1:0-2181 GCA_038529195.1 Cyanobacteria bacterium J06600_6 | reverse complement strand
AGGTTAAATTACTCAGTAATACTTTGGGTTTAACAGTCAATGTACACCCATTCTTCTTACTTTTACTAGCAGACTTTGCAGGTGTTTTAGTAGCTTTTACCATAATCAATCTATTGTTCGAGCATTATTTATCGCTACTTTCCAGGCGCAAGCCTTCAAGATAAAGCCTTATCCGACACAAAACCTGCCAAGTTTCCCATTTAGGACTGTATTCGCTTAACTGAGGCTGACGCAATAAATAAGCTGGATGATAACCTACCCAAACTGGATACTCAAAAAACTGGTGTCTGCTTCGCATCAATTTCTCAAATTTGCCCGTTCCTCCAAAAACAGTCTTTGCTGCCACCTTACCCAAGCAAAGAATAGATTTGGGCTTAACTAAAGCAATTTCACTTTGCAGAAATCCCCAACAGCTTTGACACTCAGCTTTTGTAGGGTCGCGATTATCTGGAGGACGACACCGTACTACATTGGTTACGAAATAAGAGTCCAAACCTACCGCATCAAACATGATATCTAATAATTTGCCCGAATCGCCGACAAAAGCCAGTCCTTGTTTATCTTCGACCAGTCCTGGTGCTTCGCCGATAATGAGTAAGTCGGCATCTTTGGTTTTGCTACAGCGACCAGCTACTACCTGAATACGTTCTTTATGCAATTCACAAGCCTGACAGTTATTTGTACTAGTCTCCAACTCCTGCCAACTGCGACAAACTAGATTTGAATTAAACTCAATCGGATTAAAGTCATTATCTAATAACGATCTCAGCTTTTTAGCCATCAAAAAATTAGCCATAACAATTATTTGGCTAACATCTGCCGTAAGGCTATTTAACTTAAAGTTCTAAGCGGTCTTCCTGTCCTCACCTAGTGCAACATCTATTAAACAAGCGGGATACCATTTAGTGCGATGCTTTGATTCTTGAACTTCAATCAACTTTCCGTTTGATTGAGTAACCCAACACTCTATTTGCTGGAGCAATATTTTGGTTTCGTCAATGCTAGCTCTTTCTTGAGTCAGTCCCGAAGTAATTAAGGCAGCAACATTTAGTAACTGTGGGTAATCTATTATCTCCCATTGATTCTCGCTACCGATCAAATAACTAACCCAAGATTCCCAATCAGGACTGTACTTCAACTTATTTACATAAAGCAGATGCAATAGATTTAAAGTTAATTTTTGCTTACTCTTGCTCTGCGATCGCATCTAATAACCTCGCTACTGCTCCACTTTTAGTTGCCGAACCTATTTTATCTTGATAAGCCTGCAAGCGATAATAGGTTTCTTCATCAAATCTCACCGTATATTCGACTCCTATTCCCGCAGTATAGTTAACTTCACGAAAACTGGGTTGACTTGTTTGGCTTGTTTTTGATGAATCATCCACCGACTTTATTTGTCGAACAGCTTCTTTGACTAATCTAGAGCTAGGAACTTTATTTCCCGCCAGCTCTACTGCTCTTCCCCAAGCCTGACGCTGTTCTTCTGGCGACAGTTTAGCTAGAGAACGACATTGTGATTCTTTGGTGGGTAGTACATTAGTTTTGAGAACAAATTGTTCTCGTTTTAACTCCGACTTTTTGTTCTCTGGAAACGGAACAGAATTCTCTGCTTTAAGATTTTCAACTATTTTAGCAGCAGAAATAAAATAATCAGCAGATCGCCTGGTAAAACCAAAGCGATCGCGTACATAGGATTCAAAAGTAGCGTGAGTTTCTCGATATAATCTCTTGTCTCGCAATATTTTTAAAGCATTCCACGCAGAAAAAGAAGACTGACGTACAGTAAGTTCTAAATCGTCTCGTTCTGCTTTTTCTGCTTCGGATAGTATGCGTTCTGAAACAACACTTTTAACTACCCGCCATTCATCTTTACCATTGTGTTCTACCCGATCGCCTAATTCTTTGAGTCTATGTCTGACTTGAGAAACAGAAGCTTCCAAAGACATAGCTAATTCCACAATGCAGATATAATCGTCAACCTTAGCTAGTTGAACGAGAAGCAGTTCAGATGATATCATTTGAGTACTTGATAAAGACTTAGAGATAGGTGTTGGTAGCACCTGTCTGGGAGTGATTACTAACTTAAGTTAGCGATCGCTCCTTCTTTTATTTTTCTATCAATTGATTTAAAAGTCAATGAAATACAAGGTTTTGAGACAGCAGTAATACTTCATAGAC
>JBCBEA010000737.1:0-2187 GCA_038529195.1 Cyanobacteria bacterium J06600_6 | reverse complement strand
CTAATTTTTGAGAAACTACAACGGTTGTGGCTACAGAAGTGGCTGTAAAGCTATTCTCTGCAACTGTCTTGCTAACTTGTGGGTCAAGCTGTTTTAACTTGTTTAGTTTTACTCCCTCGCCATTTCGATCAACTTTGCTAGGAACACAGACATAATCTCCAACCTGTAGATTATTTTTCCAGCCAAAATTGGTGAGTAGCTTATGACGTTGAGTAATAGTGATGCTGTTGCCGTCTTCCAGGTTAACTTTATATACTGGCTCCTTAACTTTCTGACGATAAAGATTGCCAATCTCCGTAACAATCATTTTTCCCGTAACTTCATCTAAAGAGTTTACCTGTAATTTTTGTTTTGGCTTACTCCAATATCCTTCGCCATCAAATTGAGTTGCTTGGGAATATTCTTGCCAAATTTCAACAGCAGATTTAGCGACCCCATTCACCTGTATCTTAGTTTCGGGTAAGACGCATTTTCCAAGTCCCATATCGTCCGCCAAACAAGCACCTAAGCCCCAGGTGTCGAGAAAAGATAGCCAGCCCACTCCCTTTGCCTGATAGGGACGCAATTCGCCTTTAAAGTCCTTGATATTGTTCACGGGTTCGACGGACTTATCATCGGAGAGATTGTCGAGTAAGCCTGCCAATACGCCCGTGGGTTCAAACTTGACTACGGGTAATTTTGCCAGAGTCTTGGTGTCCCCTGTAGATAGGCGCAAGGCATCTTCTACGGAGAGATCTAGCTGCTCATTTGACTGGTCTAATACCTGTTGGGCTGCCCGTACGTCTGATGGCTGGAGAGCAATCCACTGTCCGTCGATTTCGACTATTGGCGACTTTTGTGCCAAAAGCTTTTTGAAGTCTGTTTTCGAGACGGTGCGATCGCCGACGGCAATTTCAAGCTTATATTTGAGCATGCTATGCAGACTTAAACGTTCTCCTTTGCGTTGAGATACCCCCGCAGTCATCTTAATGCCCAATCTTTGTTCGGTATTGTCGTTAGTCAAACCAGGAGGCAAAATTACCCCCAAACCGTTATCCCTCAGCTGCCAGACTCGCGCCCGAATAAATTCATATACCTGAATTGGATCGAGGGAACAGCTAATCGGTTGGCTACGATTTAGACTAGCTAAAACAGGCTCATAGATGCGTGTCGCCAGACCTAAACCTTTCAGCAGAGTCTCTTGGGGGTTTTCAATCGTACGTTCGCCAATTTTCAAGAAATCCGCTGCACATTGCCAAATTGTCCCCGCATCAACAATAAAGTCAGGGTTATCTAAAGCCTGTAAATAGTAATTTAAAGACCAGTCTGGCTGTTCCTTTGCCTCTGGGGTGGTTACTGGCGGAGTCAACACAAAGCAAACTCGATAACGGTTTAACCCTAGCTCATTTTGACGATTGGCAATATATTCACTAATCGGTAAAGTCCAGCTATATAGGGCATTGGTCAGACGGTTGGCATTTCTCGCATTTGTTTCTAAAACTGGAGACTCAGACAGCGATCGCAACCAGGGTTCAACACTCGCATCTTTGTAGGCATTAGGATTAAAATCGAGCCAGTGACGCAACCGCGTATCTAAAATCAGGGACAGCGATCGCAACAGCAGTCCTTCATCAGTCGTATCCGCCTGAGATTCTTCTGCATCTAAATATGCTAGACAGGCTTCGGGCAATGCCTGAGTAAACTTAGCGAGCCGAACCCGATCCACTTCACTATCAATCAAGGGTTGCCAGGCACTTCTGTAACTGGTACGGCGAGATTTTTTAACTTCGATTCCTGGAAGAAATTTTTGCCTGACAATCAAGTCTAAGGCCCACCGATATATATGCGACCAGTAACGAATATCTCCTGCCAGGTAGTCAGTATTTGACTGTAAGGAGCTTAAAGATAATATCTGCAAAAGCTCGATTGTTTCTTCTGGTGTCAGTCTGAAACCTCGGACTTCCCAGAGATAAAGATCTAAATTAGATTCTCCCTTAACCGCATTCCCCGCGTATACGGGCTGCACTTTCTTTTTGTCGCCCGTCTTGGTAATGATGGTGGGCATTCCTACTAGCTGAGTATGCCATCGGCTTTGATTCAATAAATTGTCAACATCTAATTCATGGCTATGGAATAAATCGAGCAATTCCGATTTGCGTAGATTAAAAGGATGAACGAAATCTCCAGACTTATTCAGAGAAAAGGTTT
>JBCBEA010000736.1:0-2189 GCA_038529195.1 Cyanobacteria bacterium J06600_6 | reverse complement strand
TTGCCCAGTGCTTCTAAATCAATTGCAATTCTGTGACTATCACTCCAGTTATCAGTAATTGTGGACTTTAAATTAAACTTATTTTTGTTAATTAACATTGTCTTATTGTTTGTTTGATAAATTTGTTTTTTTAGATAAAGATATATATCTGAGATAGATAAAATTCATGATTTCTTTATCAAGTAATGAACCAACTTTATCTCTACTTAATATGAGGATAGGGTGAAGTAAGTAACCAATAACTAGTGATAACGATCGCATTTTTTTGTGATCTGCTGTGGTTCATCGGCTAGTTCCCCAACGGCTTAAGCAACAGAAAATTATAAAGCAAAGGTAAAAGCCTAAAATTATGACTGAAAAATTCCTCAATCTAAATTGCAGCTCATATATTGAGGAATAGATTCAAATGCGGTTTTAAGGCTAAAATTTGTTCACTATCCACAGTGTGATGGGCAAAAGAAATGTAGTATTTTAAGTACCCAAACTTTTGATTGACTATATGACCTCTCATAAACCCACTGCTGCTAAAACTATTCGACCAATTGCAGCCAGTTCTATTTACGGCATGGTGTTTTGTGAGAATCGGATTTGGGCGATCGACTCCCGTAACGGTTATCTATTGAAAATCGACCCAGAAACAAATAACACCACAATACTCAATACTCACAATTGTTCCGACTTTATTGGCGCAACAGGATTGGCAATTACCGAGGATGTTCTTTGGTTTACTAATCAAGAATGCGTTTACTGTTGTTCTTTAATTACTCAAGACTTTGAACCGCAACTGTTTCTACGGCTCAATGAAGACATAGACGGTATTGCCGTTTGGGAATCGACAATCTATTTAACTAGTCAGCGACAGGGTAAAATTTTGGTCTACGATCGCCAAAAAGCGGTTAAAATCACTCATTTTTATGCTCCCGGGATTGGTAGAGAAAATATCACCATTAAGTCCGAAGAGATCTGGCTGACAGATACTCTAGAACAAACTGTTTACTGTTTAGATCGAGCTACAGGGGAAACTATTTTTAGTGTATTGACTCCCTTTGCTTCTCCCACTGGATTGGCATTCAATTCTGCTGAAGACGGTCAGGAAACTCTCTACATCGCCTATGCTGATCGAGAAGTTTATATCCGCGACAACCCCAACGCCGAACCTAACTACGAATTACAGTATCGCGATCGCACTTTTATTCATCCTCTCTATTTTTCTTATAACCGCGAAGGGAACTATGCTCTATCAAACGGCTACTTAGTAGAGATGTCGTACACGGAAGAAATTTCTCCCTTAGATCCGATTGAAATTCCCGATTTTGAATGGCGCATTGCTCTCCCTGCAGAAACGGATCGGCAAAAAATAAGGGAAGTTAGAGCGATTGGACTGCCGTTTACCGAAGAAGTAAAGGACGGACAGCGGATTGCCGTATTTAAGTTTGATAATTTTAATGCCGAGCAGCGTTATATCTTTGGCTGGCAGGCAATTTTAGAAGTTTGGAGTATTAAATATCAGTTTAAGCCTCATCACTGCGAAGAAATGCCTGAACTCAGTACCGAGTATCAACAGAAATATTTGCTAGACAATGACAATCTGGCAATGGATACGGAGATCATTCGTCAGGCTGCAAAAACAGCGATTGGTTCGGAAACAAACCTTTTACGTCAGGTATACAGCATTCGCAACTATGTCTATGACAAGCTTGCCTACGGCATTAAACCCCATATTGATACTCCTGATATTGTCTTGAAGCGAGGAGTTGGTTCGTGTGGTGAATATCTGGGGCTTTTGCTCGCCCTCTGCCGTCTGAACGGTATTGCCTGTCGTACTGTAGGCAGATATAAATGTCCTGGCGATCCGCTTAAGCGCAACCAACCTTTACAGCCAGACTACAATCACGTTTGGATGGAATTTTATTTACCTGGCTATGGGTGGCTACCGATGGAATCAAATCCTGATGATTTGTTTGAAGGAGGACCATATCCGACTCGCTTCTTTATGGGACTATCTTGGTATCATGCGGAGATGGCAAAAGATATCTCTTTTGAGGTAATTACCAGTGGTGGGATTAAAATAGAAAAAGAACAGGCTTCAATTGGCGAGCTATCTCTCAATCATATTCGCTTTACGATTTTAGATGAGTTGCAGCCAAGTTAATTAAAATATTAGCTTTGAAAAAGCGATCGCTTTTTAT
>JBCBEA010000735.1:0-2193 GCA_038529195.1 Cyanobacteria bacterium J06600_6 | reverse complement strand
ACTTTGTTTGTTTGTTCCCAGTGCTGCTACTCCTGGATACCGAGAAAATATTATTGTTATTAACCCCAGACATAGTGATATTAATCAAATTAAATTAATTAATATAATCGATAAAATATATCCCGAACGAATGTTTCAAGGTCTCAAAAAAGTATGAAAAAAAAAAGTAATCCGCAAAAAATAAAAGGGGATTATCTAACTTTGTAGTGTAATGTAGTATTCTTTAGAGGAATTGGGCGCACAACAGGATTTTGCACGCTGTCATCAAGTGGCTCAAAGGAATTACTTCTCGGATACTAGAGTGAAAATGTGAGATGTCAAAAACAACAAAGCCATATGAATGAATATTATTAGAACAGAACTGGTTCACCATTTTTAACCAAATATTTTTCATCGATCGCATAAATAGCATTCTCCTAGACGATTAACTACTAACAAGAGGTTTAAAAGGAGCAAGGTTAATGAGCGATCGCAATAAATCAAGTCAATTTAATTTTGACGACAATTTAGATCGAGAAAATTTTCGGAGATTACAGCAGCAAAATCGCGAACTGATAGAACTAGCCAAACAAATAAGCAAAGAAGGAAAGGAAACTCATGCTATTGTTTCTCATAACTATTGGGGAAAAATCGGGCTATGGTTGAAAGAGTTATTTACCGTCGATTCGACTAAATTATACGGAAAAGCCTACGTCACAAAAGAAATAAAGTCCCATTCTCGAATGGTTGCCGATATGGGGACAGTGGCTAATGCAATCAACATCGCTACGGCATTACCTTTATTACTCATAGCAATGGCGGATGTTCCCTTCTTTGGATTGTTTTTGGCTTTAGGTACTGCTTCGGGTTTGCTCAAGTTTAGTAATAAAGCTGTAGAAATAGCAGCAGCCAAAAAACCTGGCAATCAATTTTGGTCGGAAGTTGGGCTGGCTGGGGTAATCTTCCTCAATTTAATTCAATCTGTGGTTTCAGGTGTAGGAACGCAGTTAATTTTAGACAAGTCTGGAATCGCTAATTACTTTGCAGATGGGATGGTTTACGAGCAAACTATCGCTCCCCTAGAAGCACGGGTTAATGACTATCAGTTCGATCCCGATGCGATCCCGTCAAAAAAGGAATGTCAAGCATTAGAAGCTGAACTACTCAAAGTTGAGGCTAATACCTCTAAAAGCAGTCGTTTGTATGGGCAAGCTAACGGTCGCTTCGCAGAAGCCCAATTACCTTTGAAAGAGCGTAGCTACTATAATTCGCCGCCAAATCAATGGCCTCACTGTCCTAGAGCAAAATATGAGGAAGAGCGACTAACTAGCAGACTATCCACTGCTCAACAAGAATTACAAGAAGCTCAAGCTAAAGTTGCCGATAAGGGGGGTTTAGCTTATCTGAAGAAGGAAAAACCCGACATTTACGATCGCTATTTTGATGAAGTGGGAGAGCTAAAATCGGGTATGCAAGCTACAACAACTGCTGTTGAGATGTTTTGGGAGAATTTAGTAAGTGGTAATTGGGCTTCTCTAGGCTTGAGTATGTATATATTTGGCTTATCGGTAATTACTTCAGCGATCGCGGTTATGTTAGTTGCTACTCACACTCAAAGAGAAGATGTACAGATGTCTTGGAGTTCTGCTGTAGCCCAAGAAATAGAGCGTTATCTGAAGGAGATGCGCAACAAACTGTTGGGGGAAGACTACTCCGACTAAATGGTAATACCGTGCGTTCAAACCACTAGCTAACGCACGGGTAACTGGAAATCTATATTAGAGAACAGATTGTGAAAAGAGTTAGCATTCATCCCAATTGCAACCTAGAGGAATTACTAGAGTTGCAGGAAAAAGGACTATTTGAAAAACAAGACTTCAGAGCGCGAGCCAAAGCAGCTTATAGAGCAGAGAGAAAGACTTCTAGGGAAGATTACAGTAGGACGAATAAAGAACAGAGCAGAATCTTTTTAGATTTGTTTACCGAAAAAGCCCGCCAGGGAGAAGCTATAGAGGATATTGATTTAGCATCAAGATCTAAAAATGCTTACCAGCGATCGCTTACTAGAGAAACTGAGTTATTAAAAATTACCAGTAAGGAAGAATTAGCAATTTTTCTCGATTTACTGGAAAAGAAAGTGGGACAAACTGGATACTTGAATGATACTCGTTGGCTAGAGAGAGCTAAAGAGGTTTACATACAAGATCGCGATTT
>JBCBEA010000734.1:0-2198 GCA_038529195.1 Cyanobacteria bacterium J06600_6 | reverse complement strand
CTTTTTTCAACGGCAGTACTACGACTCAAAGCGTTAACTTTGGCTATGGTCTGGCGACGACAGGCGTTAACGGTACAGGAGAACTTGGTAGCTTAGTTCCAGGCATGGAGCAGCAGGTAAATGCTTTCATTGCCGATCATCAACAGGTTAACCAAACAGCGGATGCAGATGCACTGTATGTTTTGTGGGGTGGCAGCAATGATTACTTTCTCCCAGATGCTGACCCAGAGCAAACCGTTGCCAATCTAGAAGCGCAGATTGAATCACTCCATGATTTAGGGGGAGAAAACTTTTTGGTCGTTAATTTGCCCGATTTAGGTTTGCTTCCCGAAGCTAACAACCCTAATTTGCCCGTTTCTGCGGAAGGATTATCTGAATTAGCAACTGCCCATAATTCATTGTTAGATTCTAGAGTAAAAGTCTTACAGGACAGCTTGACAGGTCTAGATATTGACATCTTGGATGCAAATACTTTATTTACAGATATTGTCAGCGATCCTGAAGCATTTGGTCTTACCAACGTTACCGAACCTTTTTTAGATCCCCTGACATTCACCCCAACTGTAGGTGCTGATGTCGATGAATACCTGTTCTTTGACACTCTCCATCCGACTCAAGCAGCTTACGAGTTTTTGAGCGACCTTGCTTTAGAAACAATCGGACAAGAGACCGCTCTTTAATTGGAATCTCTAAACTAAATAAAACAGGCAAGAGGAAAGAGTAGATACTCTAGGAAAAATAGTTTCCAGATAAACTGGTAAAAATCAGCGATCGCCGTTTTTTCTTCTAGATCGACATCACGACTGCGCCACCAGAGTAACCCTAATAAAACTAGATGGCTGGCGACAAAGAAGCTGACGTTTAAAGAGGTAAGCCAGAATAAACCTGCTAACATCATGCCAAAATAGCAAACCGTAATTACCCCACGAGAAAGGTTAAACACCGCTGTTTTGCCAATTACTAAGGAAAAGGTTTTGATGTTGTACTGTCTGTCTCCTTCTAAATCGGGGACATCTTTGAAAATGGCGATCGCTACCGTAAACAGTAAGATAAATAGGGTTAGAGTCCAGACATAGGAGTTTAAAACTTCACCTCCGCTCAATTTATCTCCGTAGTGAAAAAATAGTCCTAAGTTAACAATCACACCTCGGACGGTGAGAATACAAAACGCAGCCCAGACAGGAAACTGCTTTAAACGAATCGGTGGGGCTGAGTAGGCTGTACCTATAATTAAACTTACTCCTACTGTTGCCAACAGCCAAACGCCAGATAGAGCAGCAACCACCAGGGACAAACATCCTGTAACGGCAATAATTATTTTTCCCTGTCTAACCGTAAATTCTCCCGCAGCTAAGGGCAAATCGGGTTTATTAATGCGATCAATCTCAATATCGTAAAGCTGATTTAAACCGACGATGTAAATATTGCCACACAAGCAGGCAAACCACACCGCCAGCATTTGTTCGAGATTAATTAAGCTGATGCTTTGACTAGTTGTAGCTAAAGAGATGAGGTAAAGAGCCAGTACGCTAAGACTAGTACCAATAATGGTGTGGGGACGGGAAAATTTCCACAAGCTTTTTGCCCAAGTCATATTGTTATATCCAAAATTTTAAAGTTAGCAAAATCAACTAAATTAAATCGTCAAATCTCCCTGCACTGTGGTGAATCGACGTTTCCCAGCCGAAACTAATATTTGAATATAGCGTAGCTAATAAGTAAGATTACTCTTCCGTATTTGTCCTCAACAATTATCTGGCTTTGCGTATAATTCTTTTCACTTCTTTACAGCTCGCTACTTCTGTCTCGGACTAGACAATTTATATCGGCGTTGCTGGATCGAGGGATGATTCTATAATTTCCACTACTAAGCAAATCAACTAAAAAGCTGATAGCTGATAGCGGGAAAGCTTCGCTTTCAGTGCCTGCAAAGCAGGTCAGGCGCACAAGCGCCCCGCTACGAACAGACTACTTTGCGGTTTCACGTTGTCCCCTTGTGGTATACTTTAAATCAGCAACGCCAAAAATTTATATCTTTAGCAGGATGCGAAACATTACACATTCAAGTAATTTGAAGCAATTACAATCTAAATATAAATTTGTTAATCATATATTTAATCAATTTGATTTTAATTTCCTGCTTTGCTCTTTTAATTAGAACCTTAATCTTAGGCAAAAAAAGTCGTCAAAAAAATTAG
>JBCBEA010000733.1:0-2202 GCA_038529195.1 Cyanobacteria bacterium J06600_6 | reverse complement strand
CCAACTAAAAATATCTTATTAGTAGAAGATAATCCTGACGATAGGGAGTTAATGAAGCTTGCTTTTGCTCAAGGGGAAATAGAACATAATTTGATTGTGATGTCTGATGGTATTGAGGCAATAAATTACCTAGAAAAGCAGGCAGAACAGGCAATATCTTTAGCTAATACAAGAGGTCGTCCGACCACAATAATGCCTGCTTTAGTTATGCTCGATCTGAATCTACCCAAACTTAATGGAATAGAAGTCCTGAAGCGAATCCGCGCCGATGATCGTACTAAAATTCTACCAGTTGTCATAATTAGTTCTTCAAATGAGCCACAAGACCTCATTGACAGTTATATTAATGGTTGCAACAGTTATATTAGAAAGCCAATTCACTTTCCTCAACTACAAATTTTTGTGAGAGAAATAAGTACATATTGGTTGACTGTCAATCAGCTTCCCCCTGTTTTTGGAGTCTTAAATGAGTAAACTTCTGCGAGTCTTAATTATTGAAGATTCAGAAGACGATGCCGAACTGCTAGTTATTGCCTTAGAACGTGGCAATTATCAGGTGATTCATCAGCGAGTTGATACAAAAGCCAATATGCAGGATGCATTATCTAATCCTCAACCGTGGGACATTGTCTTAGCAGATTATTCCATGCCCCAGTTTAGTGCGATCGCTGCACTAGAAGTACTGAAAGAATGGTCGTTAGATTTGCCGTTTGTCATCGTTTCTGGAAAAATTGGGGAAGATACTGCTGTTGCAGCTATGAAGGCGGGAGCGCACGATTATCTAGTTAAGGGTCAGTTATCTCGTTTGCTACCTGCGGTAGAGCGAGAACTAAGAGAAGCCGAACTGAGAAAAGAATATCGAGACGCTCAGGAGAGACTCAGATATCTAGCTTATTATGACAAGCTAACCGATTTGCCCAACCGCACCTCGTTCCTCGAACATTTGAATCTTGAACTGGCTCAATCTCAAGAATTAGCCGTTTACAGTTCGTCGAACCAGATTAAAGCGACAAATCAACCGCTCTTTGCCGTGCTGTTACTGAGTATTGATCGCTTCCGCAGCATCAAGCGTAGTCTGGGCTATGAGATTAGCGAAAAACTGCTCATGGCGATCGCCAAACGTTTAAAGCAGTGTATTACAGACTTCGATACTAATATTATTGCCAGAATCAGCGAAGATGAATTTGCCCTCCTAGTTACGAATCTGCAGCAAACCAACGACGTGTTGAGTCAAGCCGAATATTTATATCGCGAACTAATTAGACCCTTCGAAATTAATGACGCGACAGTTTGTTCGACCGTAAGCATCGGCATTTCTCTCAATCAAGACAATAATCGCGAGCCAGAGAAGCTGTTGCGCTGGGCAGATACGGCAATGCAGTACGCTAAAGCAAATTTTGCCAAAACTTCGGTTTTATTTGACGCTTCGATGCAGAGTCAGGAAGTCGAAAAACTTCAGCTAGAGAACGATTTGCAGCGGGCGATCGATAACCATCAGCTATATTTAAACTATCAGCCAATCGTCTCCTTGGATACGGGTAAAATAAACTGCCTGGAAGCTTTAGTTAGGTGGAATCACGAATCCTTAGGGATAATTTCCCCCGATAGGTTTATTCCCATCTGTGAAGAAACGGGGCAAATCATTGCTCTGGGTGAGTGGGTGTTATCAGAAGCCTGTTATCAGCTAGTAGCCTGGCAAAAATCATTTGCCAACGCCAGAAGTTCGCCTCTAACCATGAGCATCAATCTTTCACGGATTCAGATTTATCATCCGGAACTGATTCCCCAGATTGATCGCCTTCTAGAATCATTAAATTTACCTGGCAACAACCTCAAGCTAGAAATTACGGAAAGTACCTTGATGGAGAACACTAGTGCCGTAACTAGAGTTTTGGAACAGCTCAAAGAACGAGAAATAAAGCTGTGTTTGGACGATTTTGGCACGGGTTATTCTTCTCTTAGCTATCTACGTTACTTACCCGTCGATACAGTAAAAATTGATCGCTCTTTTATTGGTCCTGAAATTAACAGTACTAACTACGACATTGTCAGAGCAATTATTAATCTGGCTCATAGCTTAGGCTTAGACGTAATCGCCGAGGGAATTGAAACAGAAGATCAGCTCAGAATTTTAAAAGATCTCGGTTGTGAATACGGACAGGGATATCTTTTTGCTCACCCACTCAATAGTGTGGATGTACT
>JBCBEA010000732.1:0-2213 GCA_038529195.1 Cyanobacteria bacterium J06600_6 | reverse complement strand
AGAGACATCCATCCGCAAACAGAGTTTCTATTTTGAAACAACAAGATCATTTAAGCGATCGCCATTTCTAAATATGCAGCTGCGATCGCACTCTCTTCTCTTATACAAAAAACTAATTGACCCTGTTGTAAATAAAACTACTGATAGCAACCATTTTAGTCGATAGATGATTTCTTTAGATTATCTGGAGAAACTCATCAAACTCTAGAAAAAGGGGGATTATTATGCAAAGTGCGAACTACTGCTGATCCAAATAACCACAAAATTTTCCGCTTTTAAATTATGATAATCATTATCATTATCGCTATTTTTACTTACAATTCTCACTGACAGTTAGCATATGTCTTTAAATCCATTAAGCAATTCTAAAATTAATTTTCTAAAACTTTCTTTAATTACTAGCGCGACTTGTTTAAGTGCGATCGCTTTAGGAACAGCCTCTACAGCCCAAGAAGATTCCAGCCCTAAAATTGTCTCAACTTTTCTGCCAGTTCATATGTTTACCCAAGCTGTGGTGGGAGATACAGGAGAAGTAGATATTTTAATTTCTCCTGGTATGGGAGCGCATGACTATCAGGCTACTCCCAATGATGCCAAACTGCTATCTGACGCCGATGTGTTGGTGGAAAATGGTTTAGGTTTTGAAGCGTTTCTCTCAGCTTTAGTCGCCAATGCAGGTAACTCCAATCTTCAGCAAATTGATGCTAGTGAAGGGATTGAAGTCCTTGAAGAGGAAGAACACGACGAAGGCGAGCATGACGAACACGGGCATGACGAGCACGAACATGACGAGCATGAACACGACGAAGGCGAGCATGACGAACACGAACATGACGAGCACAAAGAAGAAGAACATGGACACGGGCATAATCATGAAGAAGGAAATCCTCATGTTTGGTTAGATCCAATATTGGCACAACAACAGGTAGAGAATATTAGAGATGGATTGATTGCGATCAGTCCTAACAATGCGGATAGCTATCGTACCAATGCAGATGCTTACATTCAACAACTACAAGACTTAGACAGTGAATTTCAAGAAAGGTTAGCTCCAGTCGCAGGCTGCAACTTTATCACTTTTCACGATGCTTTCCCCTATCTAGCACAACGCTACGGACTACAACAAGAAGCGATCGTAGAACTTCCTGAAGATAGTATTACTCCAAGAGATCTTCTGCGAGTACAAGAAGCTGCGAAGGAATATGAAGTTAAAGCCCTACTCATCGAACCAGGATTTGAAGATAAACGCATTCAACAGATATCCAGTGACTTGAATATATCCTTAGAGGCGATCGATCCGATAGAATCGGGAGAAACCGATCCTCAATATTATTTTCAAGCAATGCGAGGTAATTTGGAGGCTTTAGAAAGAGCGTGCCAGTAATCAGTTACGAGAAGAGATAAGTCCAGCCATATTGGTGAGCTTTACATGGGGCGAATAGTTTCCGTATCCTATTGGACTATGCGCCCCTCCGCTTGCCTGTACAGTTATCAAAAGAATTGTTTTATTCGGTTTGAGAATCAAAATAGTAAATTAAATGCGCCAAAGCTCATTTGTCACCCAACCTATAGTTACCGTTAAAGATTTATCGGTGATGCGTGGGGAGTATCTAGCGGTAGATAATGTTTCTTTTGAACTACTACCAGGTACTCATACAGCGATCGTTGGTCCTAATGGTGCGGGGAAAAGTACCTTAATTAAAACTATTTTAGGCTTGATTAAGGCGCGATCGGGTGAAATTAAGTTATTTAACTCTACTGGCAAACAGTTACGGCAATCAAAGCGGGAAATTGGCTATATTCCCCAAAAGTTTCCCTTTGAACGTACTTTTCCCTTGACGGTATCAGAGTTAGTGGGCTTGGGCTTAAATAACGAACAATGGTGGCACTCTAGTAAACGAAAACGAGAAAGAGTCAATCTAGCCCTAGAACAGGTTCATCTAATCAAGCAAGCCCAACAAAAAATTGGTACTCTCAGTGGAGGAGAATTAAAAAGAGTCTTACTGGCTTACTGTTTGGTTGTTCCCCGTCGTCTTTTAGTTCTAGATGAGGCTTTAGCAGGAGTAGATGCTACGGGCGAGATGGAATTCGCTGCTCTACTTAACAATCTCAAACAAGAGCAAAATTGGACAATTTTGGAAGTTTCCCACGATTTAGATTTAGTTAGTAAATATTGCGACTCGGTAATCTGTTTAAACCGTCGCTTAATCAAT
>JBCBEA010000731.1:0-2214 GCA_038529195.1 Cyanobacteria bacterium J06600_6 | reverse complement strand
CTTGGTAAATGCCGACTGTAAGCTACCTAAACTTAAAGCATCATCTAATTTTGGACTTTCTGAAGCAACTCCTCTGTTATTGTCGCTAAAACCCTCAATGTAAGATGGTAGTTTTTCAATACTACCCCTCAAAACTAAGGCATGGGAACGTCTCCAAACTTTTAGAGATTTTTCTGCTAAGGAGGCAATTGCTCCAGGAGCAATGCAAGTTACTTCTTCTTGAATAGATTGGCATAATTGAATAAAAGGCTCTAGATTAGCCATGTGACCAAAGCCGATCAGCTCTTCCGTAGTAGCAGATAAGTGTTGAGCTAGTTCGGTAATATCTAGCTGGGATAGTTGCTCTTCAAAGTTATCTAGAACTCCTTCGACCCCTTCTTCAAAGATTAAAATCGCAGGATCGAAGTCTTCATCTTGTCCTAAAAGAGCAGTTTCATCTGCAGACTCCAGATTTCCCAATCGTTTTTGTAAGGAATCTACAATAGGCTGACTGCGCTCGTTTATTGCTAGTTCTATCACTTCTTGCCCATGTCGCCTAAGCTCGGCAATATACCTCATCAGATCGACACTTTGCAGCATCAAGGTTTCAATTTCTGCTTCCGTCTGCTCGCCAATATGACGCACCCGTAATATTTTGAGAAAATCTTCTATGCGATGGGAAAATTGACTGAGAAGGTTGAACCCCATCATTGCTGCTCCTCCTTTTACGAAGTGAGCAGAACGTAATATGCGATCTATAGTTGGAGCCTCTAACAAATTATCTGTTAGCCCCAGAAGATTGGACTCCATCAAGTCGAAATAGTCTTCCGCCTCGTCCAAAAAATTGAGGCGAATCTGTTGTTCTGTATCCATATCAGTAATTAATAATTTACAACCAATAACCCAAAATCGATCCCCCGATCTACTTTGCTACCTTAAACTGATCTACAGTATTTTCAAGTTGGGCTGCTACTTTGGCTGTTTCTTCAATTGATTGGGCTACTTTGGCAGAAGATTGGGAAGCTTTTTCTGATAGATCCGCAATTTTTTGCATCAGACTGGTCACATTCTGGGAGGTATGAGCTTGGGATTCTGTAGTTTGGGAGATGGATTCCATCAGCTGGTTAATTTCTTGGGATTTTCCCAAGACCAGAGATAAACTTTCTTTGGTAGATTCTACTAGGCGAGTAGTTTCGACCACCTGAGTAGTACCAGTTTCCATCGCATGGTTAACTTCTTGAGTTTCTGATTGAATCTTGGAAACAATACTGGCAATTTCTTTGGTTGCAGCAGCGGACTGTTCTGCTAGCGACCCCACTTGTTCTGCAACAATGGTGAAACCCTGTCCATATTCCCCTGCTCGTCCTGCTTCCACACTAGCGTTAATAGCTAATACATTAGTTTTAAGGGCAATTTCTTCAATAAACGAAACTACTTGAGAGATTTTTTGAGAAGATTCTCCCAATCGTTTCATTTTTTTTGCTGTTTCCCCGACTGTAGCTCGTAGTTGAATAATACTATCTGCGGTCAAGTCCATATTGTTGGTGCTGTCAACAATAGTATTGTAGGCATCATCGGTAATTTGTTCTGCCTGACTTGCGTTGGCTGCTACTTCCTGAATTGAACTGGACATCTTTTCTACAGAGAACAGAGTCTCGCGAGTTTCATTTGCTTCAACAATCGCCTGTTCTGATAGTAAGCGGATTTCATTCTCATTATGCTTGAGGGATTTTCCTACTTCTCCTGAAGATTTTTTAGCCTCAATCGCAATATCGTGGAGGTTATCAATAATCGCATTAAATAAATCTGCGACAGTACCTAGTTCCATTGAGTTTGAGTTAGCTCGAACCGTTAGATCTCCTTCCGTCGCATCGGCTACTTCTTCTAGCAAAGCGAAAATATCTTGTTCCAGCTTTTGTTTTGCGTCTTTTTGCATTTGGGCAATGAATCTTTGTTCTTCTAGAGACTGCTTAATTTGCTTAGTCATTTGGTTCACATTGACATTAAGCTCTCCGTATTCATCTTGCCGTTGTTCTGACAATTCGATCTCCAAGTCGCCCATTCCAATTTTCTTTACTGCCTCCACCAGGTTCAAAATAGGTAAGGTGGCTTGGTTAGCAATGACAGTTCCGAAGATGGCAACCAAAATCCCTATAACACCTACCCCCCAGATTAGGGTCAGATCTAATTTGGTTACGGAAGCATAGGCAATATCTTTATCTTTGGAAATTAGAG
>JBCBEA010000730.1:0-2214 GCA_038529195.1 Cyanobacteria bacterium J06600_6 | reverse complement strand
GGATATAACTTTTTTGGCGAACTGTCCAAAAGCCTTCAACGTAAAATTGAATCGACGGCTTACCGCTAAATGCTTCGGTTTTGATATTTTATATACTTATTGCTACTTATTTTTATTTGTTGATTCTATTTAAAACGCTAAAAAGCCCTTAAAATCAATTATTTAAATGTCTCTATTATTGACTAATACTTAATTAGGATGAAGCTTATTACTAATAATGATTAATAAAATTACAGGTCTAAATAATCATTTAAAGGCAAATGCTTAATAAAAACAGATGCTTTAGCTAGGAAATTGCCTAGCTGTAATAATCTTAGTTTTACAATGTTTTTCTTAAATGCTCGTGCTGCATATTTTCTAAGCGACTAGCGTATCTAGACAATAGATTGTTAGTCAATTAAATATTTTGTAGGAGAACCAACATGAAATATATTGTGACCTTGATTACCGCTTCCGTACTTTATGCACTTTTCTTTTTGTGCATCGATTCCAAGTTCGCTGCGGATTTCAGACATTATTTAGTCGAAAACTAGGCTTAAGCCATGATTTTCAATTTCGACCGAGTTTTATCAGCTAAATCAGACTATATGAATTCACAGTTTTATATAGTCTTGAAAAACAAATTTTTATAATGATTAATCCTAACTACGCAGCCAATTTCCTCGGCATTTTCTCTTTATTGACTTTTGCGATCGCCATTTCTCCCACGTTAATTAAACTTTTAAAATTGCCTAACAGACACAAGAGAGCAATTTTGCGGACTGGTCGCTATGGCTTACTTAGTTCGGTATGTTTAGGATTAACCCACGGTCTGCTAATGACCCAGCAGGACAATCTTAACTTTTACGATCTAAATACCTATTGGGTTTTTGCGGGCGGTTTATTCGCCTTTAATCTCTTGGTCTTCTTTGCCTTTATGTATTCAGAATTGCGATCCGATTCTAAAAAACTCAGCTACTTTAGCTATGCTGCTTTACTTTTATTAGCTATACACCTCGGACAGCAAATAATTCTTTAAAACTAATCACAACTTATTGCTGCCGATCTACACTTACATATTCGTTAAGAAATTTTGCGAATTCGTAAAGATATGATTGCGTCTTGGGAGTAGTACTGGTGCAAATATACCTAATCGAGATAGGGTAAACGGAGTAGTTTTGAGTAGCTTTTGAATTTTGTTTTATGACCGCCACAAACACCAGTCCCACAAAAAAGCAGCCTTCCCAACCACCTGCTGACTCAAAAGAAAGGGTCAGTCAGTTCATGAAGCAAATACAGGATGAGATATGTGCTGGTTTAGAAGGAGTTGATGGCGGTGGAAAGTTTAAAGAAGATAGTTGGGAAAGAGAAGAAGGAGGCGGGGGAAGATCTCGCGTTTTAGCCGATGGTGGGGTTTTAGAACAGGGTGGAGTCAACTTCTCAGAAGTTTGGGGTAGTCAGTTACCGCCCTCGATTCTCAAACAGCGTCCCGAAGCAGCAGGACATGGTTTTTATGCCACGGGAACATCAATGGTCTTACACCCCCGTAGTCCATACATCCCGACTGTTCATCTCAACTATCGCTACTTTGAAGCAGGACCAGTTTGGTGGTTTGGTGGCGGTGCAGATTTAACACCTTACTATCCTTTTGCCGAGGATGCAGCTCATTTCCATCGGACATACAAAGAAAGTTGCGATCGCCATCATGCTGAATATCACAATGTTTTCAAACGTTGGTGCGATGAGTATTTTTATCTCAAGCATCGTGACGAAACTAGGGGTGTCGGCGGTTTGTTCTTTGATTATCAAGATGGCACAGGTAAGCTATACAAAGGACCTCACCCAAAGAAAGCAGCAGCAGAACACAGTAATAAAGTCGGCGAAGTTGAACATCGTAGTTGGGACGATATATTTAGCTTCATTCAAGATTCTGGTAAGAGTTTTTTACCTGCTTATCTACCAATTATTGAGCGACGCCAAGATAAGGAGTATGGAGAGAGAGAACGCAATTTCCAACTATATCGTCGTGGGCGCTATGTAGAATTCAATCTCGTATACGATCGCGGGACTATCTTTGGTTTGCAAACTAATGGACGTACTGAATCAATTCTGATGTCTTTACCGCCTCTAGTCCGCTGGCAGTATAACTATAAGCCAGAACCAAATACTCCTGAAGCAGAATTATATGAGACATTTTTGAAGCCTCAGGACTGGGTTCTGGAAAAGTGAGAGATA
>JBCBEA010000729.1:0-2215 GCA_038529195.1 Cyanobacteria bacterium J06600_6 | reverse complement strand
ACCCTTAGAATTTACTAAACACTTTAGAGTAAGCATTAATATCTCCCATTATGTATATTCTAAAAATCAGTAAATTCACGTAAGTAAAATTTTTATATATCTTTCTAACTAGCTAATGTTCAAGCTACTTAAAAACCTTTTTTCTAGAGAAGTGCAGCAAAACAATACTGCAGTTTCTGAATCTGATGTCTCTGACTGGAAGGCGCAACTGACTCAAGCAGATCGGCTCTGGGAACAGGGACAAATTGACGAAGCATTAGCAGTTTACAACTCAACGATTAAAAATAATCCTAACCTATCCGAAATTCAACAGCGTTTGGCGGGTCGGATTAAGCAGCAAGGAGAACTAGCTGTAGCTTATGAAAAGCTGGCAGTAGGTCTGAAAAATAAAGGTAAAATTGAGCAGGCTGCTAATTACTATCGTCAGGCAATTAACCTCAAGGCTTTAACAGGAAATACGAAAAACCAACTGCTCCGTTCGAGCATTGTACCCCTCAAAAAAAATCCGATTCCGATTGCTAGTCTCAAAGAAGCTGCTTTTTCTTTTCAACCTCTGACTAACAATACGGCAATTGTTAAGGTGACCTCCTCTCCACCGACAAGCACCAATCTCCAAGACGAGTTTGATTCTCTGCCTCAATTTTCATCCCGCGTTAAATCAATTAATCCTCAACAGGCAAGAGATATTGATTGGGAGACAGCACAGGTCTATTTCCAAAAGGCTCTGGAGCATTTAGAAAAGCAGGAGTGGGAACACTCTGCTTTAGCCTGCAAGCAGGCAACCCAAATTATGCCAGACATGGCAGAGGCATACAAAATTTGGGGTAATGCTCTCCAAAGAATGGGTGAGACTGGAGAAGCGATGGCTTGCTATGCCAAAGCGGTAGAAATCAAGCCTAATCTGGCAGAAGTATACGCAGGAATTGCCGATATTTATATCCAGCAGGCAAAGTGGCAGCAGGCGATCGAGCATTACCAAAAAGCAATTATCATCAAGCCCAATGCCAAAACTCATCGTAAACTGGCAGCAGCCTGGCAAAAAGTAGGTGAAGTCGATAAAGCTGAATTTAATCTTTATCAGGCAAAGGAATTAGAGCTATCAGAAAATTCCTCGACTCAGGAATCCGTGCAGTCGGCTCTCGCAAAAATTGATCGCAACAATATTGATGGTGCGATCACCATCTACTGTCAGGTTGCCAAACAGCTAGAACGGCAAAATCAGTGGCAAGAGGCAGCAAAATACTATCGTCAGGCTTTAGACCTAAGTATGTCTCGTCTGGCTCTACCCCCATCAAAATCGGCACAGGCTGAGTTGGAAACCAGTCCAGCTGATTCTTTGATAACCCCTCCGCGTCAGGCAAGTAGCGCACCAAAAACGCCTATTAGCCAGTGGGACAGAGCAATTCGACGTTATCATAAACAGGCAAAACTCCAGCCAAATTCTCCGAAAATATATACGGATTTAGGCAACCTTTATGCGAAAAAGGGTAAGTTTACCGAAGCCATAATTTGCTATCGCCAAGCAATTAAATTAAATCGTCAATATGCCAAAGCCCATCTTAATCTGGCAAGAGCCTTACTGAAAACTAAAAAGCAGCCAGAATTTATCAAAGAGATGCAGCTGGCATTAGCCTTGCAGCCCAGAATAGGCACGGCAATAGACCGTTTCTATTTAGGCAATGCTTTGGCAGAAGAGAATCAGGATCAGCAGGCAATCAGTTTCTACTGTAAAGCCGTAGCGCTAGACCCCCACCTAACCTCTGCCTATCATCGTCTTAGTGAACTTCTTAGTCACCAGGGCAAAGACGAACAGGCGATCGCATTTTTAGAGCAGGCGATCGCTCAAAACCCTCAAAATGCCGAGTCCTATTATCTTTTGGGTCAATATTGGGAACAGCAGTCAAATTGGGATAAGGCGGTTAAAACCTATGGTCAGGTCTTGGAAATTGAGCCTAAATATCCTCAGGCGTCAAAGAGATTAAATCATGCCCTCGCTGAAAAGCTCAAGCTGAAGCGTCAGCCAGAAGGTAAGTCTCAAAGTCGCTCCTAAACCCCTAATTTCATTCAGTTGGTACCTCGAAAAAATTGCTCCAGGTTATTTTATGTCATTTGATAAACTTGTTTACTTTTTAGCCTCGTTTTATTTTGCTCTCTCGGCAAAAGCTGTGTGGGCAAATGAAGCGTTTTTAAACAGTGAGCTGGGGAATTCTAACAG
>JBCBEA010000728.1:0-2229 GCA_038529195.1 Cyanobacteria bacterium J06600_6 | reverse complement strand
AGTTATTCTGCCACCTGTGATTGTCAGCAAATAGGAATATGGTAAAAGTTCAAACCATCGGTAAACTGACTTTAAAGGACGTTTTACCATTGGATGTCTTGTTGAGTTCGAGCTTTCCATGATGAGCGCGAACAATTTCGCGAGCTAGATTTAGTCCTAAGCCTACTCCTTCTATCTTGTGGGTATGAGATGGATCGCCACGATAAAAACGCTCAAAAAGCCGATCGCGATCGCTAATAGAAATATCCTTAGATGAATTGGTGATTGTTACCTCAACTGTGAATTTAGTCTGGCAAACAATAACCTCGATCCAACCGTCAGGGACGTTGTATTTAATCGCATTACTCAACAAATTTTGTAAAACCTGTACTAATAGATCGCGATCGCCTCTAACATTTGCTTTTTTGGTAATAGAAGTTTTTAAGGTTAGGTGGGGAGCTAAAGCTTCCATGTCTTCCAAAATTTGGCAAAGCAATTGGGAAATATCTACCTCTACTAGATACAGACTCATTTGTCCTGCGTCGGCTAAAGAAAGTAGAAGCAGCTTACGCATAATGCCACTAAGACGAATCGTTTCATCTAACAGATTTCCCAAACCCGCCTGTATTCGGCTGCCAGGGGGTACTTGATGCAACATCCTTTCTAACTCCCCTTGAATAATAGTCAAGGGAGTTTTTAGTTCGTGGGCAGCATCGGCACTAAAGCGCGAAGACTGATAAAAGCTGCGCTCAAGACGTTCCATCATCTGATTAAATACCTGAATTAGTTCGGTAAACTCTGCGTCTATTTCTTCTAGGGAAATTCGGCGATCTAATCCTTTTATGCTTACCTGTTGAATTGCGGAAGTTAGCCGTGCAATGGGGCGCATGGCACTTTTGGATATTAGCCAAGAGCCGACTGCAATTAGGATTGATAATCCCGTAATAGAAACCAGAAAAATTTCGCTGATGATAGTCATTTCTTGCCAAATTACCTGCTGCTCGATCGCAATGACTATTTGAAGATGGGGAAATTTAAGCGTACCCATACGCCATGTTCTGCTTTTACTAGTTTTTGTTGCTAAGACAGCTGGTGGTAGGGGGAGGTGGGGCTATTTTTCGCTCGCGTGTCTGGGGAGAAATTTGAGGAGGGGACTCGGTTAGTGCTAACTGTTCGATAGATTGCTGATATAAACTGGGATCTTCAGCAATCTCTTGGGATTGATAAAGCAAATTTCCTGTAGTGTCGAGCACCAACAATCCAGAAGAGATTTTATTCGTGCTTCCCCCTAAAATATCGGTAAGAGAATTAGCATATAGCTGCCATCTTTGTTCTTGATAAAGTTTACTAGCTTCAGTTTCTGGGGGACCCTTTCCCCGCATGAGGATATTGACAATTTGAGCATCTAGACGATTAATTTTGGCGCGGTAAATTTGCCACCACGATATTGCTCCAAATCCAATGAGAGCAATACCTGCAAGAGCCGAAGACAAAAGCGTAATCTGAAGCCGAAAAGAAGGTTGTTTCATCAATTGAGGTCGTGTTGTCGAAAACGATAACCAACCCCACGAATACTTTCAATCCAGCCTGGACGATCGCTCGTATCGATTTTTTTACGAATTCGTTGAATGCAGACATCAACTACGTTGGTACTGGGGTTGAAATCATATCCCCAGATGTGTTCTAAGATTTGCGTGCGGGTAAAAACTCGCCCAGGCGATCGCATTAAATATTCTAGAAGATTGAACTCGCGAGTTGTTAATTCTATGACTTGGCGATCTTGAGTAACTTCCCTAGTAATCCGATCTAATTTTAAAGATCCGACCGAGATATAATTTTGACGCTCCCCCACAGTACGACGAATCACGGCATAAATACGGGCAATTAATTCTTCGACAAAGAAAGGTTTAGCAATGTAGTCATCTGCACCCAAATTTAGTCCTTCCAGGCGATCGTCTAGCTCGTTGCGAGCGGTTAAGAGAATTACAGGGGTATTTTTTCCCTGACGACGTAGGTGCTTGAGAATTGATAGTCCATCTCGCCCAGGAATCATAATGTCTAAGATAATGGCATCGTATTCGTTATCTATCGCCAGTAAATATCCATCTTCACCATTGTCGCGGTAGTCTACAGTAAATCCCTGCTCTTTTAATCCAGCCCGAACAAAGTCAGCAATTTTTGCTTCATCTTCGATAAATCAATACTTCGGACATTCATGAGAAAGGTAGCGAAAAAGCCACCCATTGTAAT
>JBCBEA010000727.1:0-2236 GCA_038529195.1 Cyanobacteria bacterium J06600_6 | reverse complement strand
CTTCAATCAGAGTGCTGACCCTACCTTTATCCTTAAACGTGTTTAAGAACCTACCGTCTTGCATCAACGGCAAAATTTTGGCAGCTATGCCCCCTGCAATATAGATTCCGCCATAGGAAAGTAACTTTAGAGCTAAATTGCCCGTTTCTGCGCCGTATGCTTCAATAAAAACGTCCATAGTTTTCTCACACAGGCGATCGCTTTGCTTGAAAGCTGCCTGAGAAATAATGGCGGCAGGGTCGATAGTCTTCTGGGCTTCCTGTTCCCAAAGTTTGATTCTTTCGCTAATTTCAGGGGACTCTTCCGCATAACCGCCATCCCTCAGAAACTGATAGATTGAGGCGATTCCCTGACCCGATACGACTCGCTCGACGGAAATGTGTTCGACACCTATTTTCTTTCTTAAATATCTCAGTAAGTCCATTTCCAGGTCATTGCGGGGTGCAAAATCCGTATGCCCCCCTTCGCTGGCAAAAATCTGATATTTTTTACCCTGGGGAACCAAAAATGCTTCTCCTAAACCTGTTCCTGCGCCAATGACGGCAATTGGTGAATCTTCTCTAGCTTCTCCCGCTTGGAGGGTGTGGACATCAAAATCTTTGAGACCTAAAATACCAAAGCTGTTGGCAGCAAAGTCATTGAGCAAGCTAATCTTCGGAATATCCAACTCTATTTCTAGTCGTTTAGTATCTAATACCCAGTTGAGGTTAGTTAGATTACAGGTATTATTGACTACCGGACCAGCGATCGCAAAACAGGCTAGCTGAGGTTTAATATATTCATCCTGTGCCAAAAACTCCTGCACCATCGGCACTAGGTCGGGGAAACTAGCACTAATATATTGAGCCTCTCTAACAGTCTTGAAGGTTTTCTCAGTTAGAGTAACTTCTGTTACTTCTACTAAACGCAGAATTGTCTTGGTTCCGCCAATATCACCAGCGAGTAAAAACATATTATCTGTAGTATGCGAACTGTATTCAATATTTCTGTTAGGAGTGTAGGCGTTTAAGATAAACTCGGTCGCATCTTGCCGTTTCTACACCTTCGGCGGGTTCGTAGCCATTACGTTCGTATAATCTTACTGCCTCTTTTAAGATACTTGCAGTTTCGATCCAAATTTCTTGATAATCCTTAATAGCGATCGCATTTTCTAGCTCTTGTAACAAATATCGACCCAAGCCTAAACCACGAATACTTGGTAACAGGTACATTTTACGAATTTCTACTGCATTTTGTCCGCGCTCAATTGGCTGGTAAGCTGCGGTAGCAACAATGATTCCATCCTGCTCGATTACCCAAAATTCACCCCCAACCTTTAAATAAGCCTCCTCTATCTCAATCACATCACGATCGGCTAACTCAGGCTGCCAGGGCAGACCATACTCCTCCAGCACCGTTTTAATTACCCCTGCTGCTGCCTCTCTATCTGCTGGCTGCCACTCTCTCACCAGAAAGTCCCGATATTGTTTCATCTCACGAATACTATTAATTATGTTTGACTGTTAACTGTGTACCCTGGGTTCGTGGTGCATGGTTGCTAAAATACTACTTTCGTATTCGCCCAATTCTGCTAAACGACGCTCTATTGTTAGGCGATCGCTATATTCCTGAGCTAAGACCCAGTAAATTCCATAATGACGCGCTTCTGATGCCATGAGGCTGCGATAGAACTTGGCTAATTCAGGATCTGGGCAGTATTCGCTAATTAATCCTAATCTTTCGTGAGAACGAGCCTCAATAATCGCCGAAACTAATAATAAATCGATTAGGCGATCGGGTTCGGCATGTCTTACCTGAGATTTCAAACGCGAAAAGTAGGGTGGAGAATTCAATGCTGCTAGGGGAATATTACGCTGACTTAACCATTGATTAACCTGAGCAAAATGTGATAGCTCTTCTTGAGCGATTGCGGTTAATTGATAAACTAATTTTTGATGTGAAGGATAGCGAAACATCAGATTAATTGCTGCTCCTGCTGCTTTTCGTTCACAATGAGAATGATCTAGCAAAATCTTATCTAGATTAGCGATCGCCGTTTTAATCCAGTCGGGATTGGAAGGCTGTTGCAGAATTTTAATAGTGGCAGGTTGGTTAGCAGAGACTACTCGTTCTATCATTCTTCTTCTATACTTAAAAGCGTTTATTTTCTGAACAGTAATTTAGTTTTGCAAAGAGCTAATCTTGAATTAATTCTCATTTCCATAGACATTGTCTGGAATTAAATGGGAATACTTAC
>JBCBEA010000726.1:0-2237 GCA_038529195.1 Cyanobacteria bacterium J06600_6 | reverse complement strand
AGTTTATATAAACTACAACTTATATAAACTATAGTTTTATTTTTTTGTTGTTTGTATAAACTATAGTTTTGTTGTTATTTACTTTATATTTGTAATTATTTATATTTAGTATTGTTTTATATTAGAACTTATTATCTATTGTTATAAACTCTGTATTTTTAGTTTTTTATAGTTATACTTCTACTGTTTTATTCTTTCTTAAAACTTTGAAAACTATTACCTCTGTTAGTCTCAGTGGCGGTCAAGGGAAGTCTACTCTCATTTATTTTCTGTCTCGTCTTCTAGCTCGACGTGGTTTCAAGACTCTAGTTATTGATTTAGATCCTCAGCATAATATCTCTACTTTTCTTCGAGTTTTTGTCCAAAACGACGAAGCCAGTGTCTTTGAATTTCTCAAAGCCGATACCCTTTCTGAGTCTATCTATCCTGTTCCTGAATTTGATAATCTGTTTCTTATTCCCGCCGATGATGGTCTTGAAGTTGCTAATGACTACCTCGCTGCTTCTGGCATGGGTATTCTTAAGCTTCGCTCTGGCATTAATTTGCTCCGCGATTCTGAACTCGATTTTGATTTCTGTTTGATTGATACTCCTCCTCAGAAATCTCAGTTGTGTATGACTGGTATTGGCGCTTCTGATTTTTTTCTTATTCCTGCTGAACCCGAAGTTAAAGGTGTCTTATCTTTGAATCGCACCATCGCTGCCATTGATGAAATTGTTGCTTCTGGTGTTGTTACTACCCAGCTTCTTGGTGTTCTTCCTTTTCGTGATAAATGGTTTGGTTTAAATCGCTCTCAAGAAAGTTCTGCTGCTATTGAGCAGATGGCTCAACTTGTCGATCCTTCTTTCATACTTCCTTCTTTTCGAGAATCTACTATTCCTAAAAAAGCGATCGCCAGCTTTTCTTCTCTGACTGACTTGGGAAAACCCGATCTTGAATATCCCTTTGAACAACTATTACTAAAATTGGAGGCTCTTTGTGAACGACATTTATCAACGGTTAGATAATATTCCCTCTCGTAAGGTTTCTCCTCGTACCAACGACGGATTTACTGATTCTTCTTCTCCTGAATCATCTGATTCTCCTCCACCCCTCAATCCTCCTTCGGATTCTTCTCCTGATTTCCTCATTGAGACTTCTAAATCTAAACTTTTGACTCTTGAAGTCAACCTCCGACAAACTCTTGATCGACTTCTATACGAAAATCCTGATGTCAGTTGGGATACTCTCCTTGAAGCCGCTCTTATTCTCTCTCTTAAATCTTCCACTTCCCAAGATCGTCTTCTTAAACTTGCTGCCGAACGACTTGCTAATCGCAAAAAATCTGCTGTTTATAAGCGTTCCGTCACTATGGCTCAAAAGTACACTTAATTAATTAGCTATATAAGTTACTGTTTTATAGTTTATATAAACTACAACTTATATAAACTATAAAGTTAAACTTTTTTTCTTCTTCAATATTAGTCAGTTGAAGTCAAATGAGATTCAGGTCAATTATTGTCAATGTCCCTGATTGCGCTTGATTATCTTCTTCAGGTAATCCAATGAATAGCCTCGCTCTACCGCTGATTTCCAGCTCTCCCATGAGCCAGACAAGTTAATCCACTGTTCTCCATTCCTAACCTCCTGCCCAGAGCAATAGCCCAGTTCTTTAGAAAGGTCATACCAGTGACGGAATACTGCTCCCTGGTCCACCTCTTCTGACTCACTATTGTTAACCACATTTGTACTACCCCAATCGCCCTTTAATGCCGACACGAAGTAACCCGAAGGATTCGGTATATGCTTCTCTCGCTTCCTTGCTTTCACTATCGCGATCGCCCCGAAAGACGATCGCTACCGGTCTAATGGCTCAATGCCACAATCGCAAACGTGTTTCAATCCTCGATCGCCCCGAAAGACGATCGCTACCGTACCTTACCTAAAACCGAGCGCCGTCAACTGTTGTTTCAATCCTCGATCGCCCCGAAAGACGATCGCTACTCTATTCTGCCCTGACGTTCGACGGATATAGGATGTTTCAATCCTCGATCGCCCCGAAAGACGATCGCTACTAAGATTATTAGTGGAATTTACCAGATTGATATAGTTTCAATCCTCGATCGCCCCGAAAGACGATCGCTACCTACTGTGACCGCACAGCCATGAGGAGTCATCTTGTCCCAGCTTGCCGAAGCAATCAGCTTACCGTCGGCACTATATTGTATTTGGGAAATAGTTTGCTCATGACTTTAATT
>JBCBEA010000725.1:0-2238 GCA_038529195.1 Cyanobacteria bacterium J06600_6 | reverse complement strand
GGAAGAACAGCTGCCGAAAGTAGAGGACTCTCTCAGAAAAACTGAAACTGCAATTCGCCAGCTAAAAGAGAGCAACGATTTTGTTGCTCCAGAAGAAGATACCAGAGCTTTGATTGAAGGGTTGAGTCAGCTTCAGGCGCAAATAGCTCAGGCAAGAGGGGAAATGGCAAATGCTGATTCCCAAGCAAGCTATATTATCGATAAATTAGGTCTAACTGCAAAACAGGCGGTGGTTTTAACAACCGTTAGCCAATCTCCGGAAGTCAGAGAAACAATTTCTAAGCTGCAAAATGCAGAATCAGAATTAGCTATCCTTCAGGCTCGCTTTACTCCGAATAGTCCCAATGTAATTGAGTTACAAGAGCAGGTCAACTCTCTCAAAAACTTATTAGGCGAGCAGACTATCGCTATTGGTGGACAGCAGGCTAAAGATATCGTTGATAATATTAAAACTGGCGAAATTCAAGAACAGCTTACTAGTGAACTGATTAAGCTTGAAGCAACTAACTTTGGTTTGCAGAAACAAATTGCTAGCCTAAGTGAGATTGAAGAAGGTCGCCGTAACCGCATTAGAAGAGTGCCAGAGTTAGAGCAGAAACTAAGACAGTTAAATCGGGAACTAGAGTCTTTTGAATCGACTTACAAAATTCTTTGGCAGCAGCTACAAACGGTCAAGGTTGCTGAAAGCCAAGATCCTGGAAACGTAAGAGTAATTTCCAATGCGGTAATTCCGAACAAGCCAATTTCTTCTAGGGCAGTAGGATATTTAGCTTCAGGTTCTCTAGCTCTACTGGCAGCTGCTGGAGTAATTTACCTATTAGAAATTAACGATAAATCAATTAAAACCATTGATGAGGCTAAAGAGCTATACGGTTACTCTTGGTTAGGAACAATTCCTGGAATAGACAAAATCAAAGTTCTGAACTTACCAGAATCAAAACAGGACTCATCTGTGCCGAAAATTGTGGTTCGGGATTATCCTTCCCTACCCTTGAGCGAATCTTATCGGATGTTGCAGTCAAACATTAAGTTCTTGAATTCTGATACGTCTGTTAAGAGTATTGTTATAACCAGCTCCGCTGCACAGGAAGGGAAATCTACCGTAGCTGCAAATTTGGCTGCTTCCATGGCTCAAGTTGGGAATAAAGTATTATTAGTCGATGCTAATTTACATCACCCGATGCAGCATCATATTTGGAATACTGACAACGATAACGGTTTGAGCAACGTGATTGCCGAGCAGATAGATCCGAAAGTGATTATGGAGGAAGTTCTGCCAAATCTGCACTTGATCACATCGGGAACTATGATTCCTTCTCCTGCCACTTTGCTAGACTCTCAAAGAATGAGAATGTTGATTGATTACTGGTCTGAAACCTATGACTTTGTTATTTTTGATACCCCATCTCTAGACTTAACTGCCGATGCGCCAATTATGGGTCGTATCGCAGATGGAGTATTGTTAGTAGTCAAGCCTGGTTCTGTGGAGCGTTCACAAGCTTCCTTTACCAAAGAAATTCTCGATCAGTCTGGTCTTAATATGTTGGGAATTGTCTTTAACGGAGTTGCACCTCAGTTTGACTCTCGTCCTTACTCTGCACCAGTTATTCCTGAAACTACACCCACCAGTTCTTTGAACAAGCTGCCTGGAACTGCCGATAGAGAAGAGTTATGGGATACAATTTCTACCTTGGCAAAAGAATCTAAAAAAGACCGTCTTGCTAGTAATTTAGGTGAATCGGAACTAAATCAGGCTCCTCTTGATAAATTGGAAGAAATGGTTTTTCATCTGCAGCAAGATTTATCGGATCTAACTCGGCTGGTGAAAGAGCAGGAAGATGAGCTTTCTATCCAGCGCCAGAAAGTTAAAAAGCTTCAAAGGCAAACTTCCATCGCCAGTGATGATGAGCTTCTACAGATTGAAATTAAGCTAAATCAAGAGCAAGAAAGGAAGAAGATGTTAGACCGAACTTTAGTTGGTCAGAGACGCAATCTTGAAAAACGCCGTGAGATGTTACTGCAATATCAACAGGTGTTAGAGAGTCGTAAAAACACCGCTTCGATAATTTAGTAGCTGTTAGCTCGTGACAATTTCATCACTATCTTGCCGAAAAATATAAGAATAGCCTTTACGAAGAGCATTTAAGTTACCGTTTATGTTCTTTACTGACATTTAACTAGCCAAAGTTTGGTCAGTTATCAGCAAATTTAAATGAGTTATTTCTTTGCAGGTTGGGA
>JBCBEA010000724.1:0-2242 GCA_038529195.1 Cyanobacteria bacterium J06600_6 | reverse complement strand
GGTATTTTTTCGTGACTATAGCTACCAGGAGTTGGCAGAGTTAAAGCCACATATTTTAGGAGTCAAGCTCTATCCCGCAGGAGTGACTACCAACAGCGCAGATGGTGTGAAAGCTCTAAACCAAGCCGAAACTACGATGAAGCATCTTGAAGATCTAGAAATTCCTCTATTAGTTCACGGCGAAACTCACGGCTTTGTCATGGATCGAGAAAAACTATTTCTACCTACCTTTGAACATTTGGCGCAGAAATTTCCCAAGCTCCAGATTATTATGGAGCATATCACCACGGCCGACGCAGTATCGCTACTCGATCGCTACGAAAATATTTACGCAACTGTAACGCTACACCATCTAATTATTACTCTCGATGATGTAGCAGGGGGACTACTCAGACCACATTTATTCTGTAAACCGATCGCCAAACGTCCCGAAGATCGAGAAGCTTTAGTTAACGCAGCAATTTCCGCTCATCCTAAATTGATGTTTGGTAGCGACTCTGCACCCCATCCTCTAGATAAGAAAGAGGCTTGTGGTTGTGCTGCGGGGATTTTTACCGCACCGATCGCGTTACAGTCTTTAGTTGAGTTATTCGATCAGCATCAGGCATTAGCTAATTTACAGGCGTTTGTTTCCGATAATGCCCAACGCATCTATAAGATTCAGCCACCCGCCAAGACAGTAACTTTGAGCGAAAAACCTTTTACCGTTCCTAAAATGTATGACACCGTGACACCGATGTTTGCCGAGCAAGAATTACCCTGGTCAATTAGTAAAATTAGCTAATTGCGTTTTGCGATACTTTATCATGTTCATTGTGCATAATTGCCTACTGGTTATCGATTTTAGGTAAATTTTGATACAAATACCTATAAAAAATGATGACAACATGTACCTAGTAATTTACACAGCGCAACATGAACAATTCCGTCTCTCTGATTATTGCTTCTGTTTTAGGTCTAGTTTCAGGAATCAGTCACGGAGTGGTTTCCCACTACCAAGATTTACCCTTCTCCCTATCCCAGCAGGTCATCGAATCAGTGAGTGGCGATCGCTTTAACTAAATTTTTAAGGGTTTAAGCCAATCAACCTAGATACAAAGGTTGACATTAATATTAAGAAAACATAAAAGGTAGCTGTTGTTACATTTTTGCCTGAGACAATGATGGAAAGAATTTATTATTGTCGAGGTAGTAACCTATGCAGTTACGCACATCAAACGAAAATTTATCTAGCTCTTATGCGTTAGTCGCTATTCCCTTAGTGGCACTAGTCACTTTTGTAGTTGGGTACACTGCTTCCCGCGCACATCTCAGCCAAACGGATAGTCAGAACGTAGTCACCGAAGACTATAACTTAGTCATTCCTCACCAAGCTGCATTGTGGAGTGATTTTGGCGGTTAGATTTTAATATAGTTCCACTTCTAATTAGTTAGAAATATTTTAGCAAGCGCAGCCAAATTTTAAGCCCTAAAGAGAAAACAAGATCTCTCTTTAGGGCTTTTGAATATTTAAAAATAAAATCTTATTTAATTTCTGGGTAATTGGGACTAGCGTTGATAGCAAAACAAGCCCATTTTTGGTAGTTGAAAACACCATTCTCCTGGAGTAATCACCAGCTGTTTTTTTACTCGACGATTAGTTTTCTTTTTTCTATTAGCTGCCTGCACGGGGGAAACATTCAGGCTAAAAAGAGCAAAAGCGAGAAAAAGACAGGGAAGTTGTTTATTCATGGTTTGATTAAGCAATTAAATAATGAAGCTTTATTAAAGTATTTTTCTTTTCTTATAAAGCCAGTATAAAGTTGCCTAGCAAAACGACCTGTGATGTCTATCACTCCTGAGAGGAGATCTTTCCCGAATATAAGTTCAATAGGTTTTAGTTAGTTTTCAAAATATTAAAAGACATCTTTCTCAAGACTGATATTTTGATAAATTGCTAATGGATTGTTGCGAAACCAAATAAAAAAGCGATCGCCCTGTAAAAGATGATTATACAAAGCGTGCCCTGCGGATCGCAAAACAAGATATTAATTAAAATGACTGTAGTTACTGTTTAGTTAAATACTCAGAGCAATGCGAAAGCCAAAGGCATCAGATTTGCTGTGGGGAGCAGATTTAAGGCGTTGAGCCGAACGACAAGATCCAGGCAAATGTAGCCACGAACCCCCACGCAGAACTCTCTGTTCTTGAGAATGACCACTGACCCAAACGCTACCGTCTTTGGGCGCATTTTGATAGTTAG
>JBCBEA010000723.1:0-2245 GCA_038529195.1 Cyanobacteria bacterium J06600_6 | reverse complement strand
CCAACCAAAGTTCCCCCCACTCATGGCATAGGCAGCTTCTACTAACCCATTAGGATAGTTTTCGGTGAGTTTGCCTTCTTCCTTTAGGGTTTTCACAAAGTCGCTAACATCGGCAAAAGCATTATTGGCTAGTTCGACAATTTCAAACCGTCGTGTGGTAGATTCTATTTCTCTTAGTTCGTCTCCGATGGCAGGAGAACACAAGGCTACATAGCGCAACCAGGGTAATTTACGTCTGGGATCTTCCTCTTTAATCGCTTTCCCCATTAACTTAATTGCTTTGCCGTCGAGGTGTTTAATATCTTGGGAATCTAAACCGTAGGTGGCTGATTCGGCTGCGGTTTCTAATTCATCTAGGGCAATCAGAATATATTTAATACCGAACTCACTAAGATACTCATAAGCAGCTTTACAAAGACGAGTAACTAAAGAATCATCTTCATAGAGAATTTCATCAGAGTGATTTTTATCTATTTCTAAAGCTGCTGCTAATTTTTTCTCATCAAAACCATTAACAATCAGACGATTGTATGCTTCCTCTGCGATCGCACCTTGAATGGAATAGTCAAACTCGCCTCTAGCCAAAGGTAATAAGGATTTGTACAAACCATAACCAAACCAGTTATCAATATTGTGATACTCATTAGCAACCTGACTGTAGCGGATATACAAACCTAAATACTGTTCTCGATCTGCCTCATCATCAAATAATTGCGCCTCTTCCAATTTCCCATTCAAACCGCGCACCATCCAGCCAGCCGAAGAGTCATTAATTTGACTAATCAATTCGTAAGCCAAACGGGATTTACCCACCCCCCATTGAGCAATAATGCCAAATACGTGGGCAAACGCTTCGTCCTCGCGATCTACCAAATGGATAAACTGGCGAAACTTACGATAAAAACCACCCTGTCCCACAATAGGATGACTCAAGGGATAGTTAGAAACCCCAGTAGCAGCCCAGCGATGTTGCTTGATAATGTTTTGCTTAGAAGAGTCCATAGTCTAGCTAAAAATCTCGATGATGCGATCGCTGTCTTTTCTCAATTTGGCAAACTTGATTAGACTCATTATCGGCAACTCAAATAACTCTTTATCTTTTTTGATTTTCCCTTATCCAAATTGTATTCGATCGCTTTTAGTTCCACTTTAATGATTGTTTTGACGCTTGACCATAAGGATAAATTCAAATCAAGATAAGCGGTGCTAACTTGACGTTTTTCTATTCTTCCATGTCCTTTGCAGATATTGTGATACCTGTCGTGTGCAATAAATTCCTCTTGGATAGCCTGATATAACTTTGGTTGGTTTCCTTTGACTGCTGCCAAATAATGATTTCCTATCTCAATTATGGTCAAGAGAGTTTTTTTGGGTATTCATCGCATCAAAAGCAAATACCACCCCTTTGAGGGCTAATGTTTTTATTAACCTTGGTACAGCTTTAATCTCATTGCTTTTGCTTTCTACCTCTTCTGGTTTCAAAATTAGCCCTCTTTCAACTAAATAAGCAGTCACTAACGTGATTGCTTTGTGTGGTTCGCCATGGGGATTGTCTTCTGAGAGAAGATATGACCCTCTCAATACTTTTCCATCCAATGCCAGAGTCTCACCTGCTAATGGCTTGATCTCGAAGAAGTTTGCTAGTCTGGCAGAATAGTCTTCGTAATCTAGACCCAGTAATGTTCTTCTAATTGTGCTGTAAGAGGGAATTCTTTCAACTTCAAACAGTTGTTTAAGCTCTTCACTGTATGATTTTAGCCAGTCTCCAATGGCTAGAAAGCCTTGATTTCCTGCTACCACTGCCAATGTAAATAGAGCAAGACATAGTTCTAATGAGTGTCTTGTTCCCTGTCTTCTTCTATGATCTGGCATTCCAGAAAATGCTTCCACTATAGCTATTTCACTCACTCTTCTAATTTGGCTCAACTACCATAATTACATTACCACTTAGAATGAAATAGCCCTGGTTAATCGGCTGTCCATCGTTAAGGACTGGTTGGGATCGAACTCCCTAGCTAAACCAAAGTCAATCAACACTGGAGATGATAAATCGCCATTACGCAACATGATATTGCTAGGCTTGATGTCGCGATGTACATAACTGCTTTGATGAATATAAGCTAAAGCTTCTCCGATTTTGGTGATTAGAGCGATCGCATCAATTTCCGATATTTCTTTATTTTCTTCAAGATACTTTTCTAAGTCCTGCCCTTCGATAAACTCCATCACCATGCACCAGAGTTCA
>JBCBEA010000722.1:0-2258 GCA_038529195.1 Cyanobacteria bacterium J06600_6 | reverse complement strand
CCAAAGCGCAACCTACTGACAAACAGTAATTGCTCCGACCGAGTTTGATCTGGCTTGCTAGGTATTCGCCAACGTCACCAAAAACATTAGCAATTAAGGAATCACATTAACCGTGTAGCTTAATTCAAAAGGCGCAAAACTATTATCTTTAGCCGAACCGCTAATTTCTAATTCATAAGCGCCTGGCTGGGGAAAGACAACCTCTGCACCTGGTATTTCCTGATATATTTCTACATCGATAGGCACTAATTCTGGATTCAGAATCGGTTCTGCATCACTAGCGCGAGGAACAGCATAAACCTGCAAACTACAGCTACATTCGGAGAGAGGAATACTGCTACCACCCCGACGAGTTAGAGCAAACCAGGCTGTAGATGGTTTATTTGCTTTCGGGTTGTGGTTGGGTTCAATGTGAAACGTTGCAGCTACTTCTTTAGAAATTTCCACATTATGGGCAATTGCGGGAATAGCGATCGCCGTTGCTAAAGAGACAGCCATAGCGATTGGGAAACGATTAATTAAAGGCATTTATCTATAGTCTCAATTTAGCGTACTGTCACCGTAATCGGTTCGGAGATGACGGGGTTGTCATGGGGTACATGAAGATAGTTGCCCAAAATTAAGCGCAGAGTATGTTCTCCTGGTTCTAGCGTTAGTTCCGTATCGGTTTGCGCCTTTCCAAAATGACGGATTTGATCCGTTGCTGGCAAAGAAGCATTTAGTTCGGGCAATTCTTGTTTGTCGATCAGTAGATGGTGGTGTCCTGTGTTGGGTTTGTCAGTTCCCGCAGGGGCAAGTTCCATGCCTGACAGACCGAATTTGACGGTAAAGGTTTGGGAAACAGTTGCGCCATCAGCAGGTTCGATAATAAACGCCTGAGCATCTTTAGGGGCGTGGGTTACCAAATCAGTCGCATCCGCAGCGATCGCCTGACTAGAAGGAAATAAAATCAACAGGGCAAAGAAAGCGCTGATAATTAAGGAGGCAAAATTCATCTATCTTTAAAGTGTGTGTTAACAATGCTTAATATTTTGATCGTAGCAGAAATAACCAAGCTAATATTGCCGTTTTTAATTCTGCTTGCCAATCTTCTCTAAATCTTTATTGGCTGGAGTACTGGAACTATCCACAGCTCGGTTTCTAATCACCTGCAAAAGATAGTCATTCCAATTGATGTTTACATGATTTTTTGGTGGAGAGGCAGAGGAACAAAAATGAAGATCAATGCGTAATTTATAGTCGAGTCGAGCCGGCTTACTGCTGGGCTACTGCGGTTAGCAATTTCAGGGGAGTTAGCTCTTTTAATAGCTCCAAAGCATGACGATCGCGGACAAACAGCGAGCCTGCAAAACCAAGGGAGTTAATTGAGATATTTTGAAACGACTCTTGCGAGCGGGGTACGATCATCATCCATTTCTTTGTAGCCAGAAAATTATACGCCCCAGGTTGAGTTTTGCTGTCACCATCAATTTTTAGCCCGACGAAATCTAATAGAGCACAATATTTTTGTAGCATTACTTCCGCGATCGCCGTTTCAGAATCTTCACTGTCGAACTGTAGGCGAACAATACCGTGACGAAAGGGAAAACAGCTCAACTGTCCTAAATTATTGCTAAAAGCTGTATTAGCGATCGCTGATTCTAAAGGATGATGAACTACGTTCGGAAGAAAAGGCAAAGGAATAAGCTGTAGGTGTTTATGGCTTTGGGATGCTCCAGCAGCTTTGCCACCGTTAAAAAAAGCCAAGCCGTCAATTTCTCGTAGACAGTCCCACAGAGCTTTGAAATCAAACAAATTCAGTAAGTCAGTTTGAGATTCAAAGGCGCGAGTAACGATCAGCAGGTGATTATCCACCACATTAAATTTGTTAAGTAAACAGAGATGGGTATTAGAAAGGTTGCCGACAAATAATTCTGGCTCATAGGGGAGAAAAGGATCGATTTTTTTACCAGTTTTACTTTCCTGCTGACGCTGTTTTTTCCCCGCCTGTTCTTTGCGAGCCAGGTTAGAGAGGGTGCGGACAATAAAAGATATTTCCTGCTGCTGAATTAAATGGTATTCCGTTTCAATCGATTTCAACGCCCCGCATTGACGAGCAGACTGAGTCGTTTGAACTGTTTTTGACCAGAGAGTGCCAGGCTCTAGTAGAGATTTAGCTTGGGATTGAGAGACAGATTCTTCCATATTTGCACTGTTCATGGCTATGGCTAAAAATGAGGCAGAGATTTACTTACTCTATGGCTTTTTTGGTAATAATC
>JBCBEA010000721.1:0-2258 GCA_038529195.1 Cyanobacteria bacterium J06600_6 | reverse complement strand
CCTTCGGTTCTGCTTTTCTGGTATTCCAAGCCAACGTATAAATCAGTATTTTCAGTTTGAACTAAGGTTAAACCCAAATCTGCCAAGATAAATTGTTGCTCTTGAAAATCTTTAAAGCTACCCTCATCTTCGTAGGCAAAATTAAAACGATAGGCTAAACCTCCCTCATCAAGTTTTTCAGTAAAATCTAAGCTACCGCGATAAGTATCAAAATTTCCCGCCGTAAAGCTAGCACTGTAGAGCGGATCGTTTAAAGGCTTTTTGGTGACTAAATTTACCGTCCCACCAACAATACCTTGACCATACAGAACTGAAGCAGGTCCTTTAAGAATTTCAACTCGTTCAATATTATTCAAACCAGAGATTGACCCCAAAGTATCATCTCTTAAACCGTTGCGTAATAGATTTTCTCTTCCCTGAACAGCACCGAAACCACGAATTGTAAATTCTGTACCAGGATTTTGAGAAGCAACAGTTCCTCTGCTAACACCACTAGCATTGTCTGTAATAGAGCTAAAATCGTTGACATTTTGGTCTTTAATTACCTCTTCAGTAATTGACTGTACTGACTGTACGGTATCTAAAACCGATTGAGGATTTCCTCTACCAATAGAGACTTCAGGAGCAATATATTCTTCTTCTGATTCGGCTTTCCCCGTGACTATAATTTCAATTTCTTCTACAGGAGGTTCGGGCGTAGTTGGAGTAGGAGATGGCGTTTGGGCTGTTGTGGGAGATGTCGTAACGCTTAATATACCCCCCTGTGGACTAGGAATAAGCTCGACTTGAGGCAAATTGGTCGTACCTGTAATGACGATCGAAACGCTGCCAGCAAACTCTTGGGAAACCGTAACGGACTCAATCGTAACGGTGGGATTGTCAACTCTAAAATTATTTTCTGTAGCTAAATTAAGCTCCGCATCTACTACATCGACATATAAGATTTTTTGATCGGGAGTTTCCACAAATTCGGGCGCAGAACCATCAGCCGTTTGGATTATAAGTTCTACTCCGTTTTCCGTTTCGCGAACATCAACATTAGTTATTTGGGTTAGCTGCTGAGATAAAGCGGGGGTCGTCTGGCTGACGATTAGCGTCGTGGCTAAAATAGTAGTTGAGATAATTGACTGGGGAGATATAAATCTCATAGAGTTTAGTCTATAAAAATACAAAATGATTACCGTGCATAATTTGCACTTTTTGAGGAACTTGCGCTGTTTAATTCAGATAGCCAAATAAAATCTAAATATTACTATTGAGTATTGGTTGCACAAAGTCAATTGAGCCACTCTGGGACTTTGCACTGTAAATTTACGATCGCGATCGCTGCCTGACAGTAAAGCAGAGGAAAGATTATTCCGTATTTAGAGCGGAAAACTGAAGGCGATTTTCTTGCTTTCAAGTTGACCCCTTAATAAGAATTATTATTGATAGTTTCTCTTTAATAGTGCTAGATTAATTGTACTAGAAAGCTTGCTTACGTTCCTAGCAATAGCGATGCAGGTAAGCTTTAAACTATCTTTCTAACTCTTGTCAGCATTATCTTTGATCGATTGTGACTAATAGGCTTTATTCCCCGCCAAACCCTACAGACATTGGCTCAACCATAGTAGATATTTTAGACTACCGTGCCACTCATCAGAGCGATCGCCTGGCGTATGAATTTTATGTAGGGCAAGATAAGCCTTACCAGAGGCTGACATATAAAGAACTAGCGCAGAAAGCCAAGGCGATCGCCGTAGAATTAAGATCGCGAAATCTAGAGCATGAAAGAGTATTGCTTATTTATCCTGCGGGATTAGAATTTATCACTGCGTTTCTGGGCTGTTTATATGCAGGTGCGATCGCTGTTCCCTTATATCCTCCCAAAAGAAATCAAAGTCGATCGCGTTTTGAAAATATTCTGACTGATTGTGATGCGAGAGGAATTTTAACTATTAGTCAGTTAGCAAACAGTATAAAAACTAACTTATTTAATCGCAAAAGTTCGCTGGAATATGTTTTTACCGATACTTTGACGGTCAATAGCGATCACTTAGAAGTAGCAAAAATAAGATCAGATAATCTAGCTTTTCTTCAATATACATCTGGCTCGACAGGCAGTCCTAAAGGAGTAAAAATAAGCCACAAAAATATATTTTATAATTCAGCATTAATTTATAAATACTTTGAACATACAGCAAATAGTAAAGTAGTTAGCTGGCTACCATTCTATCACGATATGGGACTAATAGGTGGAATTCTACAGCCTCTATTTG
>JBCBEA010000720.1:0-2263 GCA_038529195.1 Cyanobacteria bacterium J06600_6 | reverse complement strand
ATTAATAATTAAGCGTTGCTAATTCAAGACATTGAGCCGACCAAAAGCTGTCATACATGTAGTGTTATGTTTGTATCTTTTAACTACTAGATTTTTGGCTTATTTGTTTAACCACAGAAAAGAAAGAGCCAGATCTAGATTTAACAATGCCAATAATCAAAGTCTGAAAATCTTTGATTAATCAACAATCTTATTATCATCAAATCAGAATTAGTCTGCTTTAACCTGCAAGCTTTTTTTGGTTCCGAAAATTTTCGGAGACAACTTTTATTTATACTGAACATATGCCAATGTGTGGCAATTTGAAACAAATAATTCAATCATCAACATTATTAGCAATAACTGTATGAGGAAGATAAATTGCTTTAGAGATTGATAATCTGCTTGAAGATAAGGCAGTCTTGATTTGGGGTATCTGCTTGCTTGTTCTACTAAAAATAAAGGTAAAATTGGCAATTTATAGTCTGCAATTATCAACAGAACAGATGTTAGCTCTTTTCTAAGTCTAATTACAGAACTCAAAATAACCTGCTCGTTACTATCGATAATAAGAAGGCGATCGCAATTAAGAAAATTCTAGATTGGAAGTTTAAAGTCTTAAATTCTGAAAATATACATCTTAATACTGTGGCAAGCTTCATTTTAGTGGGGCTTACCCCAACCACCCCCACCAGGAGTTTCAACGATAAAAGTATCTCCAGGCTGCATTTCTACCGTAGCCGTACTGCTTAATGGCTCAATAGTCAGATCGGATTTGAGCACATAGCTTTTCCCGACTGCTCCCGCTTCTCCTCCATTTAATCCAAAGGGTTGAACGAGACGATGACTGGACAAAATACCCGCCGTCATGGCTTCTAAAAAGCGTATCTTTCTGACGACTCCCTGCCCTCCAGAATATTCTCCGTTGCCTTGACTATCTGAGCGGATACTAAAGCTTTCTAACACCACGGGATAGCGCGACTCAAGCACTTCAGGATCGGTCATCAGAGAATTAGTCATATGAGTTTGCACTGCATCCGTACCATGAAAACCATTTCCCGCACCGGAACCTCCACAGATAGTTTCATAATATTGATATTGTTCGTTACCAAAGGTGAAATTATTCATTGTTCCCTGAGAAGCTGCCATAATTCCCAACGCACCATATAAAGCATCGACAATAGTTTGAGAGGTTTCGACATTGCCTGCCACCACCGCAGCAGGATAAGAGGGATTTAGCATACAGCCTTCAGGAATAATAATCTTGATTGGTTTTAGACATCCTGCATTTAGAGGAATAGCATCCTCAACTAAAGTCCGAAAGACATATAATACGGCAGCTTGTGTTACGGCAGCAGGAGCGTTAAAGTTGCTAGTTTGTTGAGGCGATGTACCAGTAAAATCAACCGTCACCTGTCGATTATTCTGGCTTACAGTTACCTTCACCCGAATCTCTGCACCATCATCTAAGCTATAAACAAATTTACCGTTTTTAAGTGAGGCGACCGCTTTTTGAACGGCATATTCAGCATTATCCTGCACGAACTGCATATATGTTTGCACAGTATTCAAACTATATTGTTCTACCATTTTGAGAAGTTCTGTCGCACCGCGATTGTTGGCAGCAATTTGCGCCTTAAAATCAGCTAAGTTTTGCTCAATGTTACGAGCAGGATATGTGTGATTGCTTAATACTGCACGAACTGCATCTTCTCTAAAATTACCTGAGTCTACCAGAAGAAAATTATCCAATAAAATTCCTTCTTCTTCAATATTGGTACTGTGAGGTGGCATTGAACCAGGAGTTATCCCACCAATATCTGCCTGATGTCCTCTAGAAGCGACGTAAAAAATAGGTTTTAATTTCTCCTCTCGCTTTTCTCCCATCAAGGTAGGAGACTCTAAGAAAACGGGGGTAATTGCTGTCACATCAGGTAGATGTGTTCCACCGTTGTAGGGATTATTCGAGAGATAAACATCCCCTGGCTTTAACTCATCAACACTATTAACTAAACTAGTAACGCTAGCACTCATTGAGCCTAAGTGAACGGGAATATGAGGCGCATTGGCAACCAGAGAACCATCTGTAGCGAAGATGGCACAAGAAAAGTCGAGTCTTTCTCGAATATTGACTGAAGCTGCGGTGTTTTGCAACACAATCCCCATTTGTTCAGCAATAAACTGGTAAAGATTTTTAAAAATTTCTAAGCGAACGGGATCAGGTTGTTTACTCACTTCTTTCGCTCTTAGTCTGGGTCAAACGCTTAGATTGTACTTAGTGCAG
>JBCBEA010000719.1:0-2270 GCA_038529195.1 Cyanobacteria bacterium J06600_6 | reverse complement strand
CTGGTTACCTGCCACATTTTTACCGTATTTTTATTTTCCTTGGTTTATGACTCCTTACTCGCATCTCTTTTTCTCACACTTTTTAGCTATACCTATTTTAAACACCTAGCTTTAGACCAAAGAACTCGCTGGGGCGATCGCGTTTTACGAGCTTTGGGAAAAAACGATTCCAGCTTTGAGCCCGTTCCCAGGTTTGCTCTGTATGGGGAATCAATGCTTTCGGGTGGAGTATTAGACGATCTCAAGCAGATGTATAAGGCTCAAGAGGAGACTGATACAGGAGGATGTGGCTGTGGTTGCTAGATTTTTAGCTACGAAATATCTAATCTAGCTCCTCAATAATTTCCATTTAAGTTACATAATCTCCTCAATTTGAAGATGACAAATTTAAAAGTCGCTGAAACTTTTAAGACTGCTGGGCAGATCTATCGCGATCGCTTTAGCGAATATTATCACCTTGCCTTAACCAACTCTTTTTGGCTATTTGTCCCAATTTATGGCTGGGCAAAGTATGCAGCGATGCTCGGTTTACTGGCTCGTTTGGCTCATGGAGATGCGACCAATAGTGCGGAGAGTATCACAGAAGCAAAAAGACAGATTAGATTGAAAACATGGCTCTTCTTTGGCGCTGGTTTAATGAGCAGTCTGATCTTTTGTTTGAAGCTAATTTTACTGTCGCTTTCATTATTGCTTCTGAATTCATGGATACTCAAGCGCAATCTAAGTCTGTTGTTTAATCCGCTATATGGGTTTATGTATTCTGGAATTTTTTTCTATTATTTATATTGGCTGATGTCTCGTTTATTTTTATATGATTTGCCTTTATCCGTAGGCGAGGGGGTAAGCGTCAAGCACGCAAGAGATAGAATGTGGGCATTAGCTGATAATTACCTATTTAAGATTTAAGCAATCATTTTTACTTTTTATCTTGCTTACATCATTCCTTTTTTTATACTGCAAAATATTAATAATATTAGCGATTTTAGCCAAGTTTTTGCGGGGATTATTAATGCTTTTAACTATCCCCAAGGAATTCCTTTTTCTTTTTTAGCTTTGCTAAATTCGGCAATGTTCCTTGGTGGGGTCATGTTCATTCCTGCCTTACCCATAATGCTTGGCAGCCTAATGTCACTCATTTTACGCAACCTCATTAGCCCATTATTTGCCTCTGAAAATGTTATCCTGGGGCTTATTCATGCTGCATTATTGGTGTTTTTACATATAGCCTTGGGAGCTTTATTTATTCCTTTTTGGCAGTCTATCAAGGCAGTTACTTATACTCAGTTAAATCAGGATGAATATAGCAGAAATTAGAACTTAAGCTCAAAGCCAAGATACTTCCCCAGCAAGATTAGAAGAGTTAGCCAGCGGTAAAGATAGGCTAATCCGTCAGCACGTCGCTACCAATGTGAATACATCTGTCAAAACAAGGGTAAAACTAAAAACGGCGTTGCTGATTTAAAGTATCCCACAAGGGGACAACGTGAAACCGCAAAGTAATCTGTTCGTAGCGGGGCGCTTGTGCGCCTGACCTGCTTTGCAGGCACTGAAAGCTTCGCTTTCCCGCTCTAAGCTCTAGGCTCTAAGCTTTTTAGTTCATCTATTTGGTAGTGAAAATTATAAAAATCATCCCTAGATCCAGCAATGCCCTAAAAACAAAAACTTAAAATGCGGATGGCGAGACTCGAACTCGCAAGGCGTGAGCCACACGCCCCTCAAGCGTGCGTGTCTACCAATTCCACCACATCCGCAGATTAAACCAGACTGAGACAAACTATTTAAGTTTAGCGCCTACAATACTGATATTGGCACTACTTAATTTATCACATAATTAACGAGATTGAGCTGACAATCAGATGATCTCAAATAGATCTTACTAAGACAGCCTTTTAAAACGTCAAGCAGAATTGCGATCGCCTCAGACTCCGCAGTCGCACAAAAACGTATTTTATTCAATTTCTGAGAAATCTTTGACTAATTCCCTAAACTTTTGACGTTGTTGCAGGGTTAATATCTCTCTCGTTGCTAACATGCTCTCAAAGCGTAATGAACCCAATTCTTGGCGTGCTCTACTAAGCCGTTGGTTTTTTGCTCTGAGTAATTCAACTGTTTCCGTACCCACCATCATATCTGACAGCTGCTGTTGTAGTTTGGCAATGTGCTGCTTCTTCTTCACTAGCTGTTGTTGGTAGCGAAGCTGAATTTGTTTAATTTGCTGCTGCTGCTCTCCAGTCAAGTTGAGCTGTTGAAACAAGCTGACTTTTTGTTCT
>JBCBEA010000718.1:0-2272 GCA_038529195.1 Cyanobacteria bacterium J06600_6 | reverse complement strand
GGTCCTTGCGGTGTTTACGATCCAGCTTCAGCCCGCGTCACAGCCGAAGCGGTTGTGTCCATGACCAAGAGTATTTTGATAAGCAATGTTAGCAGCGTGGTCTCCAGCAGCAGGCGCTTCAAGAGCCAAAATTTTCTTGGTCATGGACACAACCGCTTCGGCTGTGACGCGGGCTGAAGCTGGATCGTAAACACCGCAAGGACCATCACAATGAGCATGAACTTCAGGTGCAGGCAAAAAATGCTTAATTTGAGAAATTACTTGTTTCAACATCATAATTTATGTGTTCGTTTCAAAAGCGTGCTTCCGTAAACGAATTCGAGCTAAACGGCAAATAGTTTGAAAGAGAGGATATTCCTACTGTATGTAAATACTTGGAGAAATATAGTTAAATATGTCGCTGACAATCTTGTCACTCTCCTATCCTCGTTTAGCTTAGTTTGATTTAGGGTGGATTTGCAAATTATCTTTGTTCTGCCGATTTAGTCGTTTGAAGTTCAGACTGTAGAGATCGCTATCTCTAGCTAAAGAGATAATTTAGAGATAGCCATCAAGCTTGAGTGACCTGAATGTTACTGATCGACGACAGGGTTTACCGTATCAATGACGCTGAGGCTGCCGTCTTCTCCAACTTGCCAAACGTCATAACTACCAACAACATCGCCGTTTTCATCTATATCAACATTCCCGCTCGCACCTTGAAAGTTAATGTCTTCACCATTACGGACTAACTCCATGGCTTGACAAGCATCGCTGACTTCGGTTCCAGGAGCATTGGCAACCTCTAAAATCTTGCCTTTGATTCCCTCTCCAGTATTCGCATCACTAGCTTCAGCTGCCAACATCATCAGTACGGCAGCATCCCAGTTGTGAGGGACATAAGCAGTTAACTCTTTACCCACTTTCTCATTCCACAGAGCAGTAAAGTCTTTTAGCGCCACACCATTCGCCCCAGGCACAGTACCCAATGCTCCAGCAATAATCGATTTTCCATCGGCTGTTTTACCCACCTGATTTACAAAATCGTCGGAATAAACTCCATCGGTTAACAAAACTGTTACCCCGTCACTCAAGCCCTGCTCAAAAGCAGACTTAAGCAGTAGGCTACCTGTCTCTGCATATAAAACTCCCGCTACGGCATCAGGTTTGCCTTTAAAAGCATTGCTGGCTTCTGTGTCGAGAGTTGCTGCTTTGGGGTCGTAGCGTACTGGTTTGCCGACAATATTACCACCTCGGTCTTTAAAAGCTTGAATAAACTGCTCTTCAAAGCCGACACCGTAGTCATTATTAATCGCCACAGTCGAAACATTTTTAAATCCCTGTTTTTGGGCTAATGCTGCTAAAGCCTGAGATTGATAAGTATCTGGTGGTGCAGTGCGCGCCCAGAAACCATTTAATTCGCCATTTTGTGCTCTTTCTGTGAAGACAGGACTAGTGCTCCCAGGAGATACCATCATGACTTTATTGCGCACTGCTACATCCACTGCTGCGCCGGATACACTGCTGGCAAAAGCACCCACGACTCCTGCCACCTTATCGACTTCAGCTAGTTTAGTCATGGCGCTACTACCGGCGCCCTCATCTGTTTGACTATCTTCGGTAATTAGACTGACCTGACCCTCATTTACGCCACCGCATTCATTAATGATGTCTACCGCGAGCTGCACCGCTGCTGGCCAATTCTGACCAATCGAGGCAAGATCGCCTGTCGTTGGCGCTAAAGTTCCCAATTTAAGACCACTAGCATCACCATTGACGGCTGTCCCTCCACCTTGGCAAGAAGTGAGCAATACTCCCGCACTTAAAGACATTAAGGCCAGCATCATTTTCGAGTTTGAATGCTCGCTTTTACCAATCCAGTTAAATTTTTTCATCTTTCATTCCTCTCTATTGACCGTCAGGGCTTAATAGATTGGAATTGTACTCGAAAAATAAAATATGTTCAGCCTGACCTAAGAGAAATGCGATAAAAAACACTTTCTCTACAGATTTCGCTGATGCTCTTTAAAATAATACGGAGAGGGGGGGATTCGAACCCCCGATGAAGTTTACACCCCATAACTCCTTAGCAGGGAGCCGCTTTCAACCGCTCAGCCACCTCTCCAGATTCACGCCTAACTATACCGTCGCGCTATCGATTTTGAATTATAGCAGATTTAATTTAACTAGGGGGAAAATAGTTTAATTGAGCTGTAATTTAATCTTTGTTAAAGATCTATAGCTTACCGATTTGTTAAACAGAATTTAATTTCCCCTTACTTTTTAGCCCACC
>JBCBEA010000717.1:0-2274 GCA_038529195.1 Cyanobacteria bacterium J06600_6 | reverse complement strand
CTCGCCAACGATCATGCCTTTATAAACTTTAGTTCCAGGCGTAATAAAGAAGTTGCCTCGATCTTCCGCGTTTTTCAGCGCATAGAAAGTAGCTACACCCTCTTCAAAGGCAATAATTACACCGTTATAACGAGTCTCTAGTTCACCAGAGAAGGCACGATACTCTAGGAAACTATGGTTCATGATTCCCTCTCCGCGAGTAATACGCACAAAGTCACCACGGAAACCGATTAAACCTCTAGCGGGAATCACAAACTCTAGCTGAGTTCGTCCACCACTATTTTGCATGTCTTTCATCTCACCTTTGCGCTGACCAAGGCGTTCGATACAGCTACCAACCGCAGCTTCGGGAACATCTAAGACCAAATACTCAAAGGGTTCACAGGGCTTCCCTTTAATCTCGCGATAGATTACTTGAGGCTGAGACACCTGAAACTCATAGCCTTCACGACGCATAGTTTCAATCAGGATGCCTAAGTGAAGTTCACCACGACCAGAAACCAAGAATTTCTCTGCCGAGTCACCATCTTCGACACGTAGGGCTACGTTAGTCTCCAATTCTCGCATCAGGCGATCGCGAATTTGACGGGAAGTAACAAAACTTCCTTCTAGACCCGCAAAAGGCGAATTATTGACGGAGAAGGTCATTTGTAAGGTAGGTTCGTCTACCTTGATTAGAGGTAAAGCTTGAGGCTCATTGGGACAGGTAATTGTTTCCCCAATATTCGCGTCGGCAAAACCAGCCACCGCCACAATATTACCCGCACTTGCTTCGGGCATTTCGACCTTTGCCAAACCTTTGAAGCCCATCAGCTTCGAGATTTTTGACTTAACAATTTTTCCGTCTTCTTTAATTAAAGCAGCCTGCTGACCAGCTTTTAAAACGCCGTTATGAACCCTACCAATTACGATTCGACCTAAATAGTCAGAATAATCGAGGGTAGTTACCTGTAGCTGAAGGGGCTTGTCCACATCTCCTGCTGGTGGTGGAACATGATTGATAATCGCCTCAAATAGGGGCTGCATATCTACCCCTTCTTCTTCGAGGCTTTCTTTAACAAATCCTTCTAATCCCGAAGCATAGAGGGTGGTAAAGTCGCACTGGTCATCATCTGCACCCAGTTCAACAAACAGATCGAATACCTTATCAACCGCACCATCAGGATGTGCGCGAGGGCGATCAATTTTATTGACCACCACAATCGGACGTAGACCTTTTTCCAGGGCTTTTTTCAACACAAATCTTGTTTGAGGCATAGGACCTTCATTGGCATCGACAATGAGGACACACCCATCAACCATTCCTAGAACCCGTTCGACTTCACCACCGAAATCAGCGTGACCAGGAGTATCAACAATATTAATTAGAGTATCTTTATAGCTAACAGCGGTATTCTTAGACAGAATCGTAATTCCGCGTTCTCGTTCAAGATCGTTAGAGTCCATGACACAATCTGGTACATCTTCGCCTTCGCGGAAAATACCCGATTGTTTGAGGAGAGCGTCTACGAGAGTCGTTTTACCGTGATCGACGTGAGCAATAATGGCAATGTTGCGAATAGGAAGAGACATATGATTGGTCGTATAGACTTTTGTATCTTTTTCTCAAAGATTCTTAACGATTATAACTTAACTTTGTTTTTATTTTTATTTAATTATTATGGGTAAAAAAATATTTAGACGTAAAAGAAGCTTTATTTTAGTCGCTATTTTAGGAATTATTTTCGATCAGTTGACTAAGTATATTGTGGTTCAAAATTTTGCGGAAATAGGAGACACTTTTCCTATCTGGCAAAATGTGTTTCACTTCACCTATGTAATTAATACGGGAGCAGCCTTTAGCTTTTTCCGAGGACAGGTCGAAATTTTACGCTGGATTTCTCTAATTGTCAGCGTCATTTTGATTATTTTTGTCTGGTATTCACCAAAGATGAGCTTTTTGGAGCAGTTAGGCTATGGGTTTATTTTAGCTGGAGCAATAGGTAACGGCATCGATCGCTTTTTGTTTGGTTATGTAGTAGACTTTTTTGATTTTCGCCTAATTAATTTTCCCGTATTTAATATTGCGGATGTGGCAATCAACATTGGAGTCATAATCTTATTAATCTGTAGCTTTACGGTTTCACCAAAATTAAATCGTAAGGATTGATTATCGATCGCCAAAATCTTGGAATTGAAAATTATAAAAGCATTATTAAAAATCTCCTGTCGTCGCTCTGGTCAACACACAGGAGATAATCAGAAATATTATTTTTATCGTCTTAATCTAGGAAC
>JBCBEA010000716.1:0-2287 GCA_038529195.1 Cyanobacteria bacterium J06600_6 | reverse complement strand
CTTCAATAATCACATATTGATTTGACTTTTTAGGCTGTTGTAAGCGATCGTGATGCAGTTTATTTTCTTCTGCGATCGAGGTGAATTGAGAGGAAGCAAGATTGTTGGCAGTTCCTTCGATCTCTCTTTGATAGTTCGCTTTAGAAGCTAGAGAATATTGATAGTTATCTAGTTCACGTTCTAGTTTGCCGAGTTCTTGGTTGGCTGTTTGATCCGTGGGTAATTCTGTAGCAATAGTAATGGTAATCGAGCCTGAGTCAGTAAACTTAACGGCATTGCTGACTACATTGATCAACACCTGCTTGAGCTTCGCACCATCGGCAAGTACGTTTAGCTCTTTGCCCCAAATTGGCATTTCTAAACGCAGATCTTTTTGTTGAATTGCCACTAAATGTAGATCTACTACTTCATGCAGCACTTTGCCTAGGTTAACTGGCTCGATTGTGACAGATAGCTTTCCAGCCTCAATTTTGGAAATATCTAGTACGTCATTAATAATCCCCAGCAGATGAATTGCAGCATCGTCCGCCTGCTGTAAAAATTCTCTTTCCTCTTCCTTGTTATCACAATAACCTTCTTGAACAACGCGAATACAGTTGATGATGCCGTTTAAAGGCGTTCTGAGTTCGTGAGAGGTAGTCGCCAAAAACTCGCTTTTTAGCTGATTGGCAGTTTGAGCTTCCTGCCAAGCCTTGATAATTTCATCTCCCCAGGCTCTAAGTCGGCTGACCATGTCGTTGAGAGAAAGGGAAAGCTGGTTAAACTCGTTAATTTGGAAATCTTCGGGTAGACGATCAACGCTAGAGTGTAAATTCTCATCCTTAAGAGAATAATCTCTAATTTGCTCTAAAGGACGGGCAAGCTCGCGGGATAAATAGAGGGTAGCAAGAGAACAGGCAGCAATTAGTCCTAAAGTCATGCCGACTAACGCCTGACGGATATCCTTGAGGGGTTCAAGGGCAGCATCGAGGGGACTAACGGCGAGGATAATCCATTTTTCACCTTCGCTATTAGTTATGGGAGAGGGAATTGAACTATAGCCTGCAACTAACTCGACTCCATCCGTTTCTAAATAAAACAGGTGTAAAAAATCAGCTTTATTCGCGATCGCATTATCGATTAACGTCATCAACCGCTGAGAATCGGGCATCTGCTTGATGTTGCGCCCAACTCGCTGAACGAAGGGATGAGCTAAAATGGTGCCGTCGCGATCGATAACCACAGGATATCCCTCTAGGGATCCAGGTTCGATAATTTCTTGAGTCAGGATAGCTGATTTAACGCTGAGAGCGTAGCGCAAATCACCCTGACTGTCGTAGACAGGAGCCGTCAACCAAAGTTTTAATTGACGACCCAAAGGATTTTCGCTTGCCTCTTCTGTATCTCTAACTAATGACGTGGTTGGTAGCAGTAATTTGACGTCTACTTGAGACGAAGTAGTCAAAATGCGCTGCTTCTTTTTCTTCCAAGTGCTACTTTCGAGACTTACTTGCTCTTTACAGTTAGAGGTAACAATCGAACTAGTTTCTAGATCGGTGATCTGAGAGCAGAGAATATCGGTTGGCAAAACCTCGGATAATTGGGAAATTAACGTCTCACCATCTAAAATATCTGAAGCACCAATTGCAGCATCACTAGCGCTAGCCAAATTATTTTGCAAAGCTTCAATCGATTGCTTAACGATTTCTCCCTTTCTGATCGCACTTTCAGTTAAATTTTGTCTAGCAGTCTCTAGAAAAGCCGAGCGAGCCTTGCGATAGGTAACATACACTCCGACTAGCAAAACAGGAACGCTGACTAACAAGATGCGCGAGAGTAATATTCGTCGAAAGGAAGATTGACCAGGTGCCATAAGAGAAGACGTAGCCTCACGCTTAAACTAAATCTCTACTGTTGTATTTTAATGATATCCATTTGAACACTATTTGCCAGGCTCTAAACCAGAAAAATTAACCAAATATGCAGAAATGCTTATCTGCCTGACTAGGAGGTAATCTTAGCTCGATCTATGACCAAACGACCACACCTTACCGTTATTCTCGCCATGACTGCCGATGGTAAGATTGCCGACTATCAACATTCGGCTGCTCGTTTTGGTTCGGCAAATGACAAAGCTCATCTACAACAGCAGGTCTCCCTAGCGGATGGAATCTTATTTGGAGCAGGAACTCTCAGAGCATATGGTACAACAATGTCTGTGTCAGATTCTGCTTTATTAGAGTCGCGCACAAAGCGATCGCAGTTACCCCAACCAGTTCAGATCGTTGCTTCCGCATCGGGCAAATTG
>JBCBEA010000715.1:0-2301 GCA_038529195.1 Cyanobacteria bacterium J06600_6 | reverse complement strand
CCAAAGTTATCGTCTCGCTCACCCTGCAAAATTTTAGCAATGCGATTGTTAGTGGTTACAGAATAGTGGCTACCGTCGAAAGTATTGTTTGGATTTTTCGTGACCTCTGAGGGAATTGAAAAATCGTACATTACATCATAGTGTTCAGACAGCTGGTGAAAAGCAGATAGATAGCAATCCATTAAGCCTCGACCATAAGTATCATTGACCATGCTCCATGCTGATCTGGGCGGTACATAACCAACAAACTTGGCATTAGGGAAAAATTCTTTCAGGCTGGCAAAAGACTCTACCGAAGAGAGATCACACTTTTGCAACCCAGCAGGCTTATAAAACTTGGCATTGTAGACTGGAGGAGCTGCAACATCAACTGGCTCAAAATTGCGATCGTAATAGCTAGCAGGGTCAGGACTAACTCCTAACAAAGTCATAGCTGAAAATAATAGAACGTCTGCTGAAAGATAAGCCTGAAGGGGAGATTTAGTTTGTAGACTATCAATTGCGAGGGGAGGCTGTTCTTTACGTTCCTTTTCAACAAAGTTGAAGCCGTCTATCCCAACATAAATAACTTGCGGATCGACATTTTGCTCTTGCAGAAAATTAGCATAGCTAACAAAATCAGGAATTTCTGCCCCTTTGAGAGCATAATTGAAACAGTTATGGTCATCTAGTTCAGAAGCTTTTAAAGTTGTAACTCTAGAGCTACCGAGAATAACACAGTCATAATTCTCGTCTTCGTTGGTTCTCAAAAAGAGATTAGTTTTGGTAATACGCTCGTTAAAGGCAAAATTTTTCCCCGTCAAAATATTTCCATGACTATACCAAAGTGGGTCGATTAACCAGTTGATACCAGCTACCGAGCCTAAAAGAAAAGAAGTCACAACTCCATAAAGACCAAAACTAAACCTTTTTTCTTTTTCTTGGCTATTTGCTTGAGAAACCGACATTTCTGACTCTATTGGTCTACCTAATTTGAGAAATCCGTCTGTGGCACTTTTAAAATTCATTTTTCTCTAGTTAAGAGTATACGTTTTAAAAACTAAAATTGGAAATAAAGGAATTCGCTAACCCGAGAAAAGCAGAGTAAAGAGAGAGATGTCAGGCTAGCAACGATTACCGTCCAAATCTTATTTGGTCTCCAAGATAGATAGTTCCATAGCTTTTGCTGCCACTTGGATTGATAATGATCGATTGGTTGGGTTAGGGAGGGATTGTACTTGCCCATCCACTGTTGAGTATTGGGAGTAAACCAGGCAATTAGAAGCAGCATAATAATCCCGAAGGTGGCATATTTTTGACTGATGCCGACGTTAACGCTAAATCCGAGAAAACCAATGCCAAAATTGCGTAAAAAGCCCAGGTAGGGAGCGGTAAAGTCGGGTAAATTAATCCCGTTGAACCCAAACATCGACTGGAGGATAGAGGTTGCCGTTTCAAAGTTATTAGCTTTAAAGAATACCCAAGAAATTACGACCGCAATAAAAGTTGTAATCCAGCCGATGCCTCGCAGTAGCCAACCATCATTTTTCAGATTATGTCCCAAACTCATGCGAATAGAGCGATATAGATGATTAATAATTAGATAAGTTCCGTGTAATCCACCCCAGAAAATAAAAGTCCAGCCTGCACCATGCCATAAACCCCCCAGCAGCATAGTCAGGAGTAGATTAAAATAGCGTCGTAATTCCCCCTTACGGCTACCTCCCAAAGGTATATAGAGGTAATCCCTTAAAAAGTGAGATAGGGTAATGTGCCATCTACGCCAGAAATCAACAATACTAATTGCTTTGTAGGGTGAATTGAAATTCAAAGGTAGGCGAATCCCAAACATATAGGCTACACCGATCGCCATATCCGAATAGCCAGAAAAATCGAAATATAGCTGAAGACTATAGCCCAATGCTCCGACCCAAGACTCAGAGAAGGTTAAATCTATGCCTTGAGATGCAGCTGCAAAAGCGAGGTTGGAGTATTCCGCAATGCGATCGGCAAAAATAACCTTTTTGAATAAACCAGCAATAAAAACGGTCAGACCGATAGAGAGAGTTGCCTGGCTAAATTTAAAGATAGACGCCTTCTCAAACTGGGGCAGCACTTCTTTGTGATGCACAATAGGTCCCGCAATTAGCTGGGGGAAAAAGCAGACAAACAGCATGTATTTACGCAAATCGTACTCTTGCGTTTCCCCTCGATAGGCATCTACCAGATAGGCAATTTGTTGAAACGTGAAGAAGGAAATTGCCAAGGGAATTACAACAGCAGGTAGGTTGAAGCTGGTATCTAAAATTCGATTGAGATTAC
>JBCBEA010000714.1:0-2305 GCA_038529195.1 Cyanobacteria bacterium J06600_6 | reverse complement strand
CGATGTTCATACTACACAAACAATCAATCTGCGAGGTACAGATGTTGAGACAATCATCAGAGTCAAAAATAGTAAAATCTTCTCTCTGTAGAAACTTTTATCGCCCTACAGACCATCAGCCCTTCGATGGCTAGGTAGAGAGTAAGCCATATATTTACGTTAGCTTTTGGCAGCCTAAGTTGATCTAAAAATAACTCGCGCTCAGGTTCATGAAGTATAGGACTGCTAGTAATCATACTTGTGTTTTTACTTCGCTTTGAACGGAAAAAGTTCGCCTGCTTAATGATGCAATACTCTAGGGTCAATCTCTCAGAACCTAAAACAGGACAGTATTAGCTCAGTTCCTAGCTATTTGTTTTTCGGGGCAGGTTCAGGATACAGTAACTCATTCTAAATTACAGATTTCAGGGTGTAGTTGCTATCCGCAATTTGTCTAACCATCTTGTTATTTCTTAGCAAAGATATCCGAACAGAGCGATCGCGTAGCGTACTCAAAAGGCGATCGCTCTGTAAATTATCAGCACTCCTCAAATATTCAATTTACTCATTTTAGAGAAACTATCATGACCGAACATACTTTGTTAGTTTGCAGCCTTTGTCGCTTTTCCGAGACTCAGAACAAAAAATATGGACTTTCAGGAGGACAACATCTAATTGAAGAACTGCAAAAAGGTTTAGAAGATTGTAATTATGGCGATCGCATTACTATTAAGCCTGTATCCTGTATGGCAGCCTGTCGGCGTTCTTGTGCCGTAACCCTAACGGCTAACGATAAACTAACATTTATTTTAGAGCGACTTGTCCCATTAGAATCTGCACCCGAACTACTAAAGTTTGTTGAACAATACGTTACTACCCCACAGGGTAAAGTGCCTTACAGAGAGCGCTCTAGACCGATTCAGCAAGCAACTTCGTTTATTTTACCGCCTCTGACAAGTTCATTGTAATAGGTGCAGTAATGATTTGATGATTTTAACTCAAGGCGATCGGACGCGAAGCGGTATCCTTAGGGCACTTACTCTAATCTCTGAAAATACTATTTGATCAAATCAATATAGCTAAATACATCAGCAGTATTTTTATGAAAAGTTCCGATATTCTATAATGTATCCGATGAAAAAGGCGATCGCGTTGCTGTCATAGTTCCTATTGAAATATGGGAAGAGTTAACTGGCGAAGATGAAACCAGTTATTTATTAAAAAGCGAAGCCATGAAAAACAGGCTTTTAGAAGCTAAGGATCGTCAAACTGGAATATCTCTAGAGGAAGCCTGTCCTAAAGGATACCGCTTCGCATATGAGGAACTTGGAATTTGATTCTGCTGGATTTGAAGATTTAGCCTGGTGGGTGGGAAAAAATCGCAAGAAGGCGAGTGACCCCGCGTCGGCGTAAGACGCAAGGGAATGCGCGAGCTATGCTCTTAAAATAATTAAACTTATAAGAGAAATACAGAAAAATCCTTTCGAGGGTATTGGAAAACCAGAACCGTTAAAATATGATTTGTCTAGCTGCTGGTCGAGAAGAATTGATCGCGAACATTGCTTAGTTTATCAAGTTTCAGAAAAAAAATTAGAATTTTGGCTTGTCATTATCACTACTAACAAATTGTTATTTGTTAAGAAAATACTTCATAACAAAACTTTCAAATGCGATCACCCAAACTTTCAAAAACTATTCATCAAAGCGATCGTACTATTGAAAGCGACGATTTATACTTCGATCTTATTCTTATAGATTCTATTTCTGATTTAATTTACGCTAGTATGATAACGATTATCATTATAGTAGTTCCTCAATGGTCAGTCAGTTAACTCAATCTCCCTTACAAATTGCAAATCCAGAACAACTAGAGCGTGTTCGTCACACTTGCGCTCATGTTATGGCAATGGCAGTACAGATTTTATACCCAGAGACAAAAGTTACAATAGGACCAACTACGGATACGGGTTTTTATTACGATTTTGATCGTTCGCAACCTTTTACCCCTGAAGATTTGAAGAAAATTACCAAGCAAATGCGCTTTATTATTAAAGCCAATTTGCCGATTATTCGGGAAGAGGTAATTAGAGAAGAAATTAAAGCAGAAATCGAACAGCTCAATGAGTCTTATAAACTAGAAATTTTAGATAGCATTCCCCAAGGAGAAACCATTACTCGTTACTATATTGGGAGTCCTGACAGCGGTAGATTGCCCGATGTAGGGGAAAAATTCAAAGCTGCTTTTCCAGAACCTTCTTTAATTAAACCTGTGAAAATCCCCAAAGGTGTATCCTGGTGGGATTTGTGTGCGGGACCCCATATTAAC
>JBCBEA010000713.1:0-2309 GCA_038529195.1 Cyanobacteria bacterium J06600_6 | reverse complement strand
CAACTCCCGTGGCATACTGAGCTTCAGACAGTACGATCGCCTCAGCAGCTAAACCAATAACGGCAATATAGAGAAATTTGATTAGTACGAGCTGTACGTAGCCTTTAATCCAGGTTTCAACGTATTTTGCACCTATGGGAGTGAAGATGACGGCGATGACTAAAGGCAGTAGTAAAGCGTGGAGGATGCCCGCCACCTCCAGGGCAAAATTGAAGGCTAGCTGAATGCCGCCAAATACGACTTTGATGACTGCCATCATTACGGGATTGCCCGTAAACAAAGTATTAGTTAATTGGGCTGCAACTTTTAATCCATCTCCGTTAACGACATTAGTGCCTAATTCCTGGAGATAAGAAAGGATACCTTTGGCATATTTAGCTGCTGGACTATTAACAATGGGGTCATTTGCCTCGGCTGCATCGGCGATTTTCTGGATTTCAGGCACCTGCTGTTCCATACACTGAAGTGCTTCATCTCCCGTCAGCTCGTTACACTCTGCGAGTAAGCGATCGACTTCATCGCGAGCATTGTTGCTCAAACTAATATTTTTTAAAGAGTCGGCGATGGTAAGGTCGAGAATCTGAGTATTTGCCAGGGTACGAGTCAGGTTTTGGTCGAAGCCACGGGTGATTCGCAGTATGTTGCTGGTCAACAGACCATTGCCACCTAAGAGGATACTCAGGATGATGACCATGACTATGCCGTCAATCGTGTATTGTTGACGTTTATTGTTTTCAACCTTAAATCCCTCCCAGGCGTACAGAATCATTCCCAGCAGAGCAAAGTCCAAACCTCCAGCTATTACGGCTTTCCAAAAAGACGAGTTGGTATTGAAAATAATGCCAGACCACACGGTTTGAAACGATTCTGCTAGCTTGTTGGAAATAAAGCTGTGGTTTTGCAAAATGTCTAAGGCATCACCTACGGCATAATCGGGGATTTCTGCCAGAAAGGAGACGGGAGCAATCGAGGTTAGAATTTCCATGACTATGGTTGCTCGTATAAAAATGTTGGTGTGCCGATAACGCCCCAGGCGTTTCTGCCTAAGTCAGAGGCAGCCGAAGATTCTCGGCGACGACGAGTAGATTCCATAGATAGATGACGAGCCTGTTGCAGTGCTAGATTAATTTGATTGGCTCGGTCTTTTTGTGCCTGGATGTTTTGGCTAGATATCGTTCCTAACAATTGAGTATTGATGCCCGACTGTTCGGATAAATTCTGGAGGATTTGCTGGGAGACATCGGTGCTGGCAGAATCTTGCGAGAGATCGCCACTCTTTTTTAGGGCATCTTCTAATTCGATTAGGGATGCAGCGGTAGCCTCTTGAGCCTCCTTAGAAGTAGTACTGGTAGAAACTGAATCTTGAATTAGCGATCGCTGAACTTGTTCTGCTTCATCTCGGTTGATGCTAAAGCTATCGCTCTCTCGGTTTTCTAACTGCCGTCCTAGTTCTTTGCCTCTAGTGTCATTGTCTTCAATGGCATCTTTGACGATGTTCCAGTCGGGGGTTTTAACCTCAAGAATTTTATCGTTGGTATTTTCAATTCCCTCTAGAAAATCGAGAACTCCCTGAAAGATATCGCCCAAACCCAATGCGTCGGCAATAGTTTCGGCGATGCTGCGATCGACTGTGGGTAAATCGTCGCTCGCTATATCTTTGCCGTTGGGTTGAGTGCTAGCGGTAGAATTAGGTTGAATTGAGGTGACAAGACAACAGCTTAATAGAATTGTCAGAATAGTTAATTTATAGTTTTTCATAATCGAGATTTATATTTAAGTTTGGCGTTGTTGCATGAATTAGAATAAGGTAAAAGGCAAACGCCAAATCTGAAATTAATTAAATTATGTATCCAAAACGTAACTTTTGGGTTTGCAGAGTTGAATCATGCGATTAAGAGCAGCACATTGTAAAAATAATTCCACCGCCTGATTCTCAAATCGGCGAGATGCTAGTTGACCACCAAAAATGCATTTAAGTCGAAACATTGTAGTTTCTGCTATCGAGCGTCGATGATAACCACTTTCTCTTTTCCATTTTTTACGTCCCATTTGACGAATTGCTCTCAAATTTTCATCTCTCGGTAACGGCGGTTTTTGGCAGTTGCCATGTTGCTTAATTTTGGCATTTTTGCGAGGTGGGATGATGGCTTCAGCTTGCCTCTGTTGTATTGCTTCATAACATTTTTGCGTGTCGTAAGCTCCATCAGTAGAAACTTGTTGAAGATCATCTTCTCTCGACTTTATCCAATCAAGCAGCATAAATAGCAAGATCTCTCAAGCGGTCAAACAAAGGACGAGGAACTTTTATG
>JBCBEA010000712.1:0-2309 GCA_038529195.1 Cyanobacteria bacterium J06600_6 | reverse complement strand
AAGGCTTCATTTAAAATTATCAACAGTTATTTTGGAGCAATTTAGTGTATCTCATAGCTATGGGAATTGCTATAATAAAGCCTCTTGGGTAACATATTCTCCATAGCGATCGCCAAATTCCTGATTGGGATAGAGATCGTAAGCCAAAACACGACAGCCAAAACCATGTAAAATCTGTCCCGTAATCCGCCCTATTTTTCCCGTGCCGATAATACCGACGGTACGACCATGTAGATCAAAACCCAACAGTCCATTGAGGGCAAAATTACCTTCCCTAACGCGATAATATGCCCGATGTATTTTACGATTGAGAGTCAAAATTAAAGCGATTGCATGTTCGGCGACGGCATAAGGAGAATAGGCAGGGACTCTGACAACGATTAAACCTAACTCGCTGGCAGCATCAAGATCGACGTTATTGTACCCCGCACAGCGTAGGGCAATTAAGCGAACTCCCTGAGAGTGCAAAATTTCGATTGTTTCGCGATCAAGAAGATCGTTAACAAACACGCATACCGCTTCATAGTCAGTAGCTAAACTTGCCGTTGTCGCATCTAAACCAGGCTCAAAGAACTGTAGTTCATGATTATGTTGCTGATTTACCCGTTCCAAAAACTGGCGATCATATGGTTTTGTGCTAAATACCGCAACCTTCATTTAAATAAATATTCCTCAATTAAATATGCCTCAATTGCAATTAACTGACGACGCAATCAATTGCTTAGAAAAAGTAATCTTAATCAGATGTAATACCCATCGATTGCTTTGCCATTTCCATAAAAGTATCGTGGGTACTGTGAGATTCTTCTCCCGAAGAGGGTTTACGCTGCACAAAACTACCATCAGGCTGCAATTCCCAGGCTTTACGATTATCTGCAAGCATTACTCCTAGAATCTCTTGAAGATCGCGGAATATCTCTGGGCTTTCAATCGGGGCTACTGCTTCGACTCGACGACTGAGATTGCGAGTCATCCAGTCAGCACTGCCAATGTATATTTCTTCTTCAGCATTATTATGAAAGTAGAAAATGCGAGAATGCTCTAGAAAGCGTCCAATAATACTAACAACACGAATATTTTCGCTAATTCCTGGTAATCCTGGTCTTAAACAGCATATTCCGCGAATAATCAGGTCAATCTGTACCCCTGCTTGAGAAGCTTCATAAAGGGTTTGAATTACCTGCTGATCGACTAAGGAATTCATTTTGGCGACGATTCTTCCAGTTTTTCCCTGACGGCAATTTTCAGCCTCACGATTAATCATTTCTACCATCCGCGATCGCAGACTTACGGGAGCAACCAGCAGTTTTCGATAGGATTTTTGCCGAGAATAGCCCGTCAAGAAATTAAACAGATCGGTTAAATCTGCTCCCAAATCTTCTCTACAGCTTAAAAGACTCAAATCCGTATAAATCTTGGCTGTTCTCGGATTGTAGTTACCCGTGCCAATATGTACATAACGACGAATCTTTTCTTTTTCTTGTCGAACTACTAAGGTTATTTTAGTATGAGTTTTTAAGCCCGTGACCCCATAGACAACATGAACCCCAGATTTTTCTAATTTTCTTGCCCACAGAATATTATTCTCTTCGTCAAAACGCGCTTTAAGTTCAACTAATGCTACTACCTGTTTGTCATTTTGGGCTGCAGCAATCAAGGCTTTGACGATCGGCGAATCTCCAGAAGTACGATAGAGAGTCATTTTAATCGCTAAAACGTTTGGATCGTAAGCTGCTTCGGTGACAAATCGCAGAACAGTACTGCTAAAAGAATGATAGGGATGATGCACTAGCAAATCCCCGTTGCGAATTACGTTAAAAAAATTCTCTCCTTCGGCGCTAAGGTCGTTTTCTTTTTCCTTTAACCAGCGTAAACGAGGCGGAAGTTCTGCATCCCAGGGTTTGTCTTTCAAATCGGATAGAGGAAGAGACATAAATGACATCAAGTCTCCAAGACTCAGCAAACCATCAACATCATAGACATCATTTTCTTCTAAAGCTAGTTCGCGAATAATAGTCCCTCGCAACTCTGTGGGAATTGAAGCTTCGATCTCCAAACGTACCGATGAACCACCAATACGTCTTTTTTGAAGCTCTTTTTCGATCGCCAGCAGCAAATCATCCGCCTCATCTTCTTCTACCGCCAAATCCGCGTTGCGAGTTACCCGAAAAGCATAGGACTCAAGAATGTTCATTCCAGGAAACAAATACTCTAAATTATGGGTGACAATTTGCTCCATGGGTACTCCCGTCCAGACCCCCGGCTTACCTCGATGTCTTTGTCGCTTTGCCCGAAGACTTAAGACAAAG
>JBCBEA010000711.1:0-2311 GCA_038529195.1 Cyanobacteria bacterium J06600_6 | reverse complement strand
ATTCCCTTTTCACCCTGAAGACGAGCCTGATCGCAAACTATCTGAGCCGAATCACAGTTAGAGCCAATCGGACTCATATTGACTGCTTCTGTGGGTAGAGGTGACTGCGGAATAATTGCCACAAAAGTATCGCCAATTAAGCCTGAACTTTTGGCTTCAAAATTAGCGTCTTTTGGAATCAAAAAATCTGTGGAGTCAATTTCTAAAACTACGTCTACGCCATTTGTGCCTGGTTGAATGTCTTCGACCCTGCCCACCTGGAGTCCGCGATATCTAACACCATCACCAAGCTGAATTCCATTAACATCGGGAAAATCTACCACAATTTTGTAAGTTTCTTTGCCGACGCTAAAACCTCTAATCCACAGCGCTAGGCTACCAAATACCAGGACCCCAAAAATGACCAATAAACCAACTGAACCCTCTCTTAAGGTACGCGCTCGCATGAAACTCCCCTAATATTATTTTCTATAGTCTAAAATTAGCGATTAATTAACTCGGATTGGACCATCGACGCTACCGCTAAAAAACTGCTTAACTAGTGGATTTTCAGTAGTATCGAGATCTTCAACAGTGCCAATCCACTGTACTTTTCCCCCATAAAGAAATACGATCCGATCTGCGGTACGGCGAATCGTACTGTGTTGGTGACTAACCATAATGTAGGTGCCACAACCTCGTTTTGTACACTGCAAGTCTCTAACTAGATCTTCAATTACCGTTGAAGCAATCGGATCTAAGCCCGCTGTTGGTTCATCGTAGAGGACAATTTCTGGTCTACTTTTTGGGTTGTCGGGGTTAAAGATAATGGAGCGAGCAAAACTAACTCGTTTACGCATTCCCCCCGAAAGTTGGGCGGGAAAGCTATTGTTAGTTCCTGACAGACCGACCATTTCTAACTTTTCATCGACCAATTCCTTGATTCGACGGCGACTAAGATTCGAGTGCTGGTAAAGTAAGAAACCGACATTTTCTTCAACTGTTAGAGAATCAAATAGAGCAGCCTGCTGGAAGACCATGCTAATGCCGATTGGATCGCTTTGGTCTTCAATCAGACCTTTACGTTTTTCGCCGTTGATATAGATTGCGCCTTTATCGATTGGCATTAATCCAGCAATCATACGCAGAATAGTCGATTTGCCCGTCCCCGAAGGTCCAATGATAACCAGCGCTTCTTCTGGGTCGATTTTGAGATTAACGCGATCGAGAATCACATTGTCGCCAAAAGCCTTGCTTACTCCCCGAAGTTCGATCAAAGGAACTTTGGAATCAGTCTTAGTTAGCTGAGGATTTGCTGTGGTTACTGCCATAAGCTCAAAGTTTAATCGATTATGCTATTCTAGCTGCTAATCCTGCAGAAAAAAATCCGACTCTGCTCTGATTTTACTCTTCAAGTTCTAAACCGAACACACGGGCTACAGATTTAGAAACTTTATAGCCTGAATCAATAGATTCTAGAGGATCTTTGCGCAAGCGGTGGCGCAGACAAAGAACAATAACTCGGCGAATATCATCGACGGTAACTTCATTACGACCTTCAAATGCAGCGATCGCTTTAGCTGCGCGGTTAGTTACAATATCGCCTCGCAGACCATCTACGTCTAATTCTGAACAAATTTCGGAAATCTTGACGCGCAGATCGTAGTCTAGCTGTACCGAAGGTAATAATTCTTGTGCCTTAACAATTTTCTCCTGGAGAGCTGACTGTTCTTCGCTATACTTGGCACTAAAGCCATCGGGATTACCGTCAAAATCGCCTCTTTGCTCGACAATTTGCACTCTTAAGTCAGGTTCTTTGACCGTACGAATTTCAGCGTGCATTCCAAAACGATCTAGAAGCTGGGGGCGTAATTCACCTTCTTCAGGATTACCTGAACCTACCATCACAAATTGAGCAGGGTGACGAATGGAAATCCCCTCTCTTTCCACCGTATTCCAACCACCCGCAGCAGAATCCAGCAGGACGTCTACGAGGTGATCGTCGAGTAGGTTCACCTCATCCACATAGAGAATTCCTCGGTTCGCCTTTGCCAATAAGCCTGGCTCAAAGGCTTTAACTCCGTCAGACAGCGCTTTTTCGATGTCAATCGTGCCACAGACGCGATCCTCTGTTGCGCCTAAAGGCAGGTCGATCATCTGCACTTTCTTTTTAACCGTGTCGATCGCTTCCCCTCGTTCGAGTTTTTCTTTGACTTCATCACTCATCAAATCAGCATCTTCAGGATCGCTGTTGAAGGGGTCTCCAGCGACTACATCAATTTCTGGCAGCAGGTCGGCTAAGGCGCGGATGGTTGTCGATTTACCCGTACCG
>JBCBEA010000710.1:0-2313 GCA_038529195.1 Cyanobacteria bacterium J06600_6 | reverse complement strand
ATTTTTTCTATTTGTATTGATCTATCTAAGAATTTTTCGCCAACCAACGAATGACTCCAGTGCATTACAAGAAAAAATCGTTAAATACGAGTTGCTTTCAAAAATCCAAGCCATTGGTCATAACAGCAAACCTATGAATAAATATTCTATCCGCCCTACAAAAGCAATCTTAAGAATTCTGTATACTTTTGGAATGATCTATTGGTTTGTGGTTTTTCTCAATAAAGTTATTGATATGTAAAATTTCCAATTTTAAAAAGCCTTTACTTATTAGCTTTCCGCCACTCCCAAGGCGGTTGAGGACTACCGTTCCAAATTCCCAAACCTTCATCCTGGGCTAACTCTTGAGCGATCGCAAACTCTCCTCGAATAGGACAGTTTCCTGAATACCTCTCGTAGTGCCAAGCATAGCCATCTCTGACCATCTGCACATTGAGATTAATAGCGGTGCTGCGAGAATCTTTAACGTAGACTTCTGCGACGGTACGGTTATATCGATCCTTTTCAATTGGAACTATGAGCAATCCACCGTTACCGATATCTACAAGCGATCGCAAATGATCGCGGGACTTTATACCCAATTCCTGTTTTTTCTCTGGGGCATCAATCCCACAGAAGCGAATTTTTAACTCCTCATTTCCTCGAACGACTCTCAAGGTATCGCCATCATAGATACTTCCTGGCTTGACCTGCCATTCTTCGGGAATAATTCCCTCTTCCTGCTCTTGGACAGATGAATCGACGGCGACATCTTCGACATTTAACCGCACTCGATAACCATTCAGCCAAGCATAAGCAGTCAGACCCAAACCAACAAAGAGAACCGAGCCATTGAGAATAGTTTTGAAGTTCATTCAAACATTTAAGAAAGAAGATGACAATCTTAACTTTCCCCAATACAACGAATGAATATAATTAATCCTGTTAACGTATAACAAAAGTGCTTATATTGTTAGATCTTTTCTAATACTTCCGTATTAATGACTATTCAGAACAAAGTTACTAATGCTTCAAGCGATCGCGAGTTAATTTTGATTTGGCTGGGGAATAAATCGGAGACGACCCAAATAAGTTATCGCTCGACGGTCGAAAAGTTCATCGAGTTTATTGCTAAACCCTTAGCTGAAGTAAAAATAGAGGATTTGCAGCTATGGGAGCGGGGATTAAAGGCTCGATTTCAGCTTACCACCGTGGCGAATAAAGTCCTAGTAATCAAGTCTCTGTTTAGCTTTGCAGCTAAAACTGGCTATTTAACTTTGAATGTGGGCAGCTTCTTGAAGACTCCCAAAACAAAGGAGAATCTAGCAGATAGGATCTTAGATGTATCCCAGGTGCAAGGATTGATTAAGTATGGAGTGAAGAACGAACGCGATCGCTTGATGTTGTTGTTGATGTATGGCTGTGGCTTAAGAGTGTCGGAAGTTGTGGGACTGACTTGGAATGATTTAAAACCCCATCACAATGGCGAGGGTAAGTGTACTGTATTTGGTAAGGGTTCAAAAACTAGAATAATAATTATCCCAGATTGGCTGTGGGCGAGAGTTAAGGAGTTTGAGAAATACGAACGAGTCAATCAGTACGTTTTTATTAGTCGCCATCATAATAAAATGAATCGCTCGGTGGTGCATACGATGATCAAACGAGCTTGTAAGCGGGCTGGAATTGATGAGAGAGCATCGGCGCACTGGTTGAGACATTCCCATGCCAGTCATAGTTTAGAGGCTGGCTGTAATTTGCGGTTGCTACAGCAGAGTTTGGGTCATGCCAGCGTGACTACTACCGAAAGGTATCTGCATATATCACCTGATGCTGGTAGCAGTCAGTTTATTGATTTTTAGATGATTGGGTGGGGCGATCACTGGATTTGGATCGACTTAAAAATCTTAAGAAAAGTAGTTAATAATAGTTGGTGACTAATAAGTACATATATTCTTGTTGGTGGTCTTTTGATGATAAGAGTGATTAACCAAAAACTCTATGATGTAGCTGATGAAATCTTTATCTTGTGTGTTCAATTTGAATGAGCAGAGCCAAGCCTAAAAAAAACAATCAACGACTAGCTAAAAAATTAATTAGATGGCTAACTTACAACACACTTTTTGCTCTACTACCATTAGCAATATCAATTTTATTACGTACCTTGACAGGGAAATTATCTATTGAAACTTTAACAAATTCTCCAGACATACTTTTTTTCGCTTTAATGATAAGTTCAACAGCTTTAGGAGACATGAATGAAGTAGCAGATATTATTGGATGGGATGCTACATTTTCATTACTAAGTTCAGCACTAACTCTTGGAGCGATTACATC
>JBCBEA010000709.1:0-2317 GCA_038529195.1 Cyanobacteria bacterium J06600_6 | reverse complement strand
TTTCCCACTCTTGTAACGGAATGAATACGTATAGGCGGACAAAGTCAAAGCCCATCTGCGTATCCTCCCTGAAGCCATCGTAGGAATGCCCTTCTGCTCTCCAAGCAATCCTTCCAAGGGTCTGTGATCATTATGAATTTCGAATTTGCGACCGTATAAAAATTGATGGAAACGCTTTACCCCAAAAACAACCGACAGACTTTCTTTTTCGATTTGAGAATAATTCTTTTCGGCTTGGGACAAAGTACGAGAAGCACAGTATATAGGCCGTTCTAAACCGTCGATCGTGTGGGACAAAACTGCTCCCACACCATATGAGGATGCGTCCGTAGTCAAAATTAAAGGTTTGTTAGGATCGTAAAAGACCAAGAGGGAAGAGGATTCAATCATCTTTTTGGATTTTTCAAAAGCCATCTGGTGCCTCTTGGTCCAGTGAAAATCCCTTTGCTTTTGAAGAAGCTCATAGAGCGGAGCAAGCTCACTAGAGAGGTTCCGTAAGAATCGGCCATAATAGTTGAGCAACCCTAGGTACGCTTTCAACTGTGAAGCGTCAGTCGGAACAGGTGCTTGCATGATTGCATCCAGTTTTTTCTTAGTTGGATGAAGGCCTTTGCTGTCAATGCGATGCCCCAAATACTCCACTTCTGGCGCTAAAAAAACGCACTTTTTCCGATTCAGTCGCAGTCCAGCTTCGTCTAATCGTCGCAATACCTCTTCAAGGTTGACCAAATGATCCGACAAGGTTTTACCCGTGATTAAAATATCATCCAAATAAGCACAAACTTGCGGCATATCTCGGAAGAGATTATCCACGATTCGCTGGAAGATACCCACAGCTGAGGCAACTCCGAAAGGTAAACGAGCGAATTCAAACAAACCTCGGTGAGTATTAATTGTCGTATACTTCCGGCTCCCTTCTTCTACCGGAATTTGCAGATACGCGCATCGAAGATCCAATTTAGTAAAGTGGGCCCCTCCGGCCAATTTTGAATACAAATCATCAATCAGGGGTAGTGGGTAGTGATCTGGGGTAAGTACCGAATTGACCGTGGTTTTGTAATCTCCACAAAGCCTGATACTACCATCCGCTTTTTCAACAGGAACAATAGGTGCCGCCCAGTCGCTACTTTGCTTTGGTAATATTATGCCCTCGGTGACCAAACGTGACAACTCTGCTTCCACCTTTGAACGCAATGCATAAGGCACCGGACGGGGCCGATAAAACTTCGGAACTGCATCGGGCTTGACTTCGATTTTGCAAGAGACTTTTACATCTCCATAATCTTCTGAGAACACATCGGGATAACGCTTTAACATCGTTTCCACTGTTTCGACATTGTTTAACATCTTCTCCGGGTGGAAATTAAAAGCGCGGAGCCAGTCACGACCCATAAGGTTTGGACCATTGTTGTCCACCACTGTACAGGATAACCATTGTTCGACCGAATTGTAACACACTTTCGGCCTAAACGTTCCAAGAGTCGGAATAGTGTGACCCGAGTAGGCCCTGAGCAACGCCCTGTCATCTTCTAGATGAACACTACGAAAATAACGCTTAAAATCTTGCCCAGAAAGCACTGTAACTGAGGCCCCCGTGTCGATTTGGAAGTTTATTTGGTTCCCATCAAGATTCAAGGAAATTTCAAAAGGAGAAGTGTCGCCATGAATCGTAAACATATCATACACTAAATCAGCTCGAACCTCATCTTCCTCTGTTCCCTCCTGATGAAGCGTGTTCATCGGTTTCAACGGCTTATGATTTTTGAAAACTGGATGCTGCCTAGAGGGTGACGCTGATGCCTGCTGCGCTCGGCACACTTTAGAAAAGTGCCCTGTTTTTTGGCAAGCACTGCAAATCTTCCCCCTGGCAGGACAATTTTGGAAACTGGCCAGATGGGTGTCTGAGCCGCATCTGAAACAAGTCTTTTTAGCTTGAGCTTGATTGGTATTTTGGTAGCCGCGAGCGAGTACATGGCTAACCTCCCGCGCTTTGACATGTTGGAAAGCCGAGCTATCCCGTCTTACTCTTTCAAATTCCTTAGCGCAATCAACAGCCAGCTGGAAGGTCAGCGTTGTATCGTCATGAAGGAGCAATTTCTCCCTCAAGCGATCATCACTGACGCCTGCAATGAATTGGCCCAAAAGAGAGTCCATTAAAACCGAGGCGTCAAATTTGCATTTGGATGCGATTTGGCGCAAATCCGACGTGAAGCTCTCAACCGACTCCCCTGGTTGCTGTCGCCTTTCCGTAAACTTAAGCCTTTGAGTCCACTTGGAAGTTTTCCCAACAAAGTAATTCATTAGGGACTCTTTCATG
>JBCBEA010000708.1:0-2325 GCA_038529195.1 Cyanobacteria bacterium J06600_6 | reverse complement strand
GGTATTGGTATTTTTATTGATGTGCCGTCTCCTGCTATGACCGATCGCTATATTGGTGGAGATTTCAAGCAAGAAAAGGTAATTCAAGGCAGTTGCGTAATTGTTCCAGCTAATACTAGTCATTATGCAGAATGGAATAAAGAAGGCGGTTCATTGACTATTGCGATCAATCCTCAAGCATTTGCTCAGACTGTATATGAAGTAGTCGATCCAGATAGGATTGAACTTCTGCCGTTATTTTCTACACCCGATCCTTTGATGTATCAAATAGGTGTATCTCTGAAGTCGGCTTTGTCGAAGCAGGGTAAAACTAGTCGTCTTTATGCAGAAACTCTGATTCATACCTTAACTCTTCATCTTTTAGAGAATTATTGCACTACTCGTATTAGTCTGGGCGAGAGTGTCACAGGACAACTACCTCGATACAAATTGCATAAGGTAATTGACTATATCAATGCCTATCTCGATCGCGATTTGAGCCTCAAAGAATTATCGTCACTGATACAGATGAGTCCCCACTATTTTTCCCAGCTTTTCAAAGCCAGTACGGGAATAACTCCCCACCAATATGTAATTCGCTGTCGCGTCGAGCGAGCTAAAAAGTTAATCGCTCAAAACAAATTATCTTTAGCAGAAATAGCAACGACTGTTGGTTTTGCTGATCAAAGCCATCTCCATCGTCATTTTAAAAGATTAGTAGGGGTTACACCAAAAACTTTTTCGCAATTAAGCAAATAACCAGAACGTTCAAAGATCGGATGAATATACAAGATTAATATTGCCTGAACTTATCATACTGGGAGTAAGAATTTTAGCGAGTCTTAGGTGCGATTGTGGAAGTCAAAACTCAAAATCAAGACCAAAACCAAAATCAGATGTATGAGGGTGCGCCCTGGTGTCTGGGAAGATATGCCAGTTTTGAGGTCGATAAACCAAGGTTAATTACCCTAATGAATCATGACTATGTAATTTGGCGAGATAAAGCAGGTCAGTTAAATGCAATTGATAATATCTGTCCTCATGCTGGTGCGAGTTTGGCGCAGGGTGGCTATATCGCTGATTTCCAAGGAAAAGATTGTTTAGCCTGTCCCTATCACGGAAATAAAGTGCAGTTTTTTGGCAATGGAAAAGTCATTGTCGATCGCAATATTTCTAATAAAGCGATTCAAACCGTATTGCCATTAGAAATTGTTGACGGCTTGGTTTGGAGTTATGGACTCAATTGGCAAGAAAAAGACGGCAAACAAGTAGCAACAAAGATCGAACCCAAGTTACCTATTCCCGATTTTAGTCGCGTACTATACTTACCAGAAGGCTACGAAGAGATCCAGCTAGAAGGACTTAATCATATCTATTCTCGCTCAGAATCGGTACAGTGCAATATTGCTCAGGCGATTTGGAATATTCATGACGGCGAACATTTTGCGGGTACGCATCGAGATACCATGCTGTCTGAAGAAATAAAGATAGATAATTTGACTCAGGATGAGCACAAAATTGCTTGGGAATTAACTCTCAACAAAAGAAGCGATCGCACTGCGAAAAAGAACAAAATGAACCTTTTGGTAGAGCAAGAAATTACTCAAGGTTTCAACACTTTCTTACCTAGTTTGGCAGTTGTAACTCTTGGTTATCAGGGCAAATTAATCGTTGGCATTGTTACTATTTATCCCGAATCAGACCAAAATATCAAAATTTGTCTAGACAGCTATACAGATATCGAATTTTCTTGGTGGCAAAAACTAATCAAACTGCCTAAGATCGCTAATATATTTCGCGATCGCTTAATCATGGAAGATATTGCAATTATGGAGAATCTGTACACGAGTTTCGAGCATAAGATTACCCTTAAAAATGATATTCCTGCACAACTAGCCATGAACTATCTACAGCAATTTTGATTTGCTATAAGATTTTGATATATTCCATTAGTATCAGAAAGATATCGCATTAGTTTTTAATTTCTTAATTATGCTCAAATAAAATATATTACGTTAAATTAATCAATCGAAATAGAAAAAGCTTATTTTTCATGTTTGCTATCAGATTTATCATTAGGACTGCACTTTAGTTCTCTTAGAAGAACTATTGCGTCTTCTATTTTGTTTTCTCCCTTTATCACTATATTGTTGTCTCCACAGCTAATTGAGACCTGCCGTAAAGAATCATTCTCAATCAATTTTTGTAGCGTCGGCTGCATTTCTACTAAGAAAGCTAATATTAATGTGATGCTGGCAGGAACAATTCGGAATTTAGTTATATGATTGTCTCTGATGAATCATCTGGAGGATTACTACTGAAGCAAGCCATTTCTGTAGATAATAA
>JBCBEA010000707.1:0-2333 GCA_038529195.1 Cyanobacteria bacterium J06600_6 | reverse complement strand
CTTCAGATTTGACCCAAAACTGCATTGCGCAGCATAGAGCCAAAGTGTAATCTATATAATAAAAGGGAGAAAAATAGATATGCTGTTTCTCTTGCCATAGACCGCCTTGAGCTGGATATTCCAGATCTCCATACTGTCGCCAAGGAAGATAGCGGGCTTCCATCTGCTGCCACATTTGATTTCTCTCTGCGGGAGTAGCTTCGGGTTTGGCATAAACTAAGTGTTGAAAATGATCGACCGCACAACCATAGGGTAAAAATAAAATGGACTGTGCCAAGTGAATTTGGCGAAAACGATCTGCATCTTCACCGAAGAATTTATCCATTTGCGACCAGGTAAGAAATTCCAAACTCATCGAATGAATTTCACAAGATTCTAAGGTTGGCCAAAGATAATCAATCATTGGCAGGTTACGACTTTGCCATGCTTGGAAAGCGTGACCCATTTCGTGAGTAAATACTTCTACATCCCCTTTTGTTTGGTTGAAGTTGGCAAAAATATAGGGTACTCCCACCGTCGGAAAACTGGTGCAAAATCCACCGCCAGCTTTACCCGATCGCGTTTCTAAATCAAGGAAATTTCCCTCAACCATCATGGCAAAGAAGCTCCCCAACTCAGGGTGCATAGCATCGAACATTGATTGGGCTTGTTTAAGCATCCAGTCGCGATCGCCTTGGGGTTTAGGATTACCCTGAAGGTCAAATACTGCCTCATCCCAAAAACAAACTCGATCCAGGTTCAATTTATCAGCTTTCTGCTCGATTATTTTCTGTGCCAGAGGTACAACCTTGGCCACTACCTCATCACGATAGCTAGCTACATCTGCTTCGTTATAGTCGATGCGCTGCATGCGCTTATAGCCCAAGCCTGTATAGCTTTGGTAGCCTAATTTTTGTGCCATTTGGTGACGCAGCTTTACCAGCTTGTCGTAAATCTCGTCGAGTTGGGCTTGATTATTAGCAAAGAAATTCCAGCGCGCTTTTTCCGCTTCATAGCGAGTTTGGCGATCGCTATCTTCGGTATACTTGCGAATGCCAGATAAATTTAGCGTCTCTCCGCGAAATTCTATTTTTGCCGAGGCTAATAGCTGGACATATTGATTAACTAGCTGAGATTCTTTGACTAAATCTGATTCAATAGCAGGTTCAAAAGTAGTTACGTCTGCCGACCAAAGGCTAAAAGCCTGTTGACCTAAGATTGATTCCAATTCTGAGCGATCTTGACTCTCTAATAGCCGTTGTTTCATGGCTACTTCGAGGGCAGTTAACTTGGGCTGAAGGCGATCGCTGTACTCCTGCGCCTGCTTATAATTTTCGTTAGTGGTGTCTTGACTAAAATTCAGCGAAGTCATCGCTGACCAGGTTTCCAGACGACGACGCAGATCTTCCCACTGCTGTAACGCTTGCTCCTTGTCTGCTTTAGTTTTAGCTAGATCCAGGGCATTATTGATGGCTTGATACTCTGCCGTCACCTGCTCGATGGTAGGGGTATCTGGCTTAATATCGGCAAACTTAATTTGGGTCTGGCTCATAAATCGAAGAAGATAGCTACAGTTAAAATTCTAGCGAAGTGGGACAGTCAGCAGACGGTTTTTATCGAAGCGAACTATTTTATATTGCGATCGCACCTTCTATCGTTTCGACAAGTAGCAGAGCCTCTGCAACAGATTATCTCGCTATGATGATACAAAAATGAATTCTCAACAGAAAGTCTCTATCTCTGCTAGCTTCAAGGCGGGTATTGCAGAATTAAGCCAGCGTGATCGCGATTTAGGCGAAATAATTACTAACTATGGCTATCCCGATGCTTGGCAAAGAAAGCCTGGATTTGCAACCTTGATCCGCATTATTTTGGAGCAGCAGGTGTCTTATGCTTCGGCGCAAGCAGCTTTTAAACGTCTTCAGGATGCAGTTAACGAGTTGAACCCAGAAAACTTTCTGACTCTCGATGATGATCAGCTAAAAAAGATTGGCTTTAGTCGTCAGAAAACTAGATACGGTCGGATCTTAGCCCAGGCGATATTAGACAAAACCTTAGATTTAACCCGCCTAGAAAAATTACCAGATGCCGAGATCCGAAAACAGCTAACGGCAATCAAGGGTATTGGGGACTGGACAGTAGATATTTATCTCATGATGGCTTTGCAGCGTCAAGATGTATTCCCCTGTAAAGATCTGGCAGTCGCGATCGCCGTTAAAGAAATTAAGAATTTGGCAACTCGTCCAAAAGCAGAAGAATTAGCAACCATTGCTAAAGCAGGGCTATTTCATTCTAGATGGTAAAGTAAATGTGGTAATTTAAAATTCAAGAAAGTAAGTGAGCGAAATCGCTAT
>JBCBEA010000706.1:0-2340 GCA_038529195.1 Cyanobacteria bacterium J06600_6 | reverse complement strand
AATCGGTTTTTTGTCTCATCACTAAGGATCGATGCTTGGTCTGTTATCCAACCGCCATAGCTTGTTCTCGGATTGGATACATCTTCGATATTTATTGCATAGCTAGGCAATGACCAGAGCGATACACAAAAGCAAATTAGAATTATTTTGACTAAATGTTTTAGTTTTGTTTTCATACATCGTCAATAAATATGACTACATTAAAAATTACATATATATGACAATTTTAACTGTTCTGAAGTCTCGCTATAAAAAATGGAGTGAATAACTATCCACCCCATAAAACAGACATTGCAACCTGATTACTTGCTTTAGCCAATACCAGGAATAAACTTCAGCTTTTGTGTTGCTTTTTCCGCAATTTGAGAATAGCTTAATTCACCACAGAGAATTTTACCCATCAATTGACCTGCAGCAGGGCGCTTAACCCCCATTTTGTAGGCGATTTTAGGCGCTTTAAAGAACAACCCAGCAAGAAAATCAGCCTTCGCTAAATTTGCTCCCCATTCTTGATTTACCGACTGGGTATAGTCCGCTAGAGCATTTGCCTCACCACCAAGTGCAGCATTAATTGCAGCAGCAGCACAAGACCCTGTAAACATAGCGGGACGTATACCTTCGCCAATTAAAGGATCGACCATTCCTGCTGCTTCACCAACTAGCAAAGCACGATCGCTGTGTAGAGTTCTTTCTTTATCCCACAGATTGAGAGGATGCTCTTTATATTCTCCCTGGCTGGCGTCAACACCAAACATGGCTGCATATTTGGTTAACTGTTTCTTTAACTCGTCGGTTTTGCCCTTGGGGTTACGGACATAGGCGGCACTAAAGGAATAGCCATCTGCCTTCGGGAAACACCACATAAAGCCATTTTTCAATGAGCCGAAGTCAAAAAATGCTGTTGTCTTGCGGCGATCGCTCAATTCTCCAGGAACGTGTAAACTTGCTGCTGCAATAGTGGAGGTGTCTTCTAGACCAATAAACTTAGCAACGCTGCTATTCGCGCCATCTGCGGCAATTAAATACTTGCCTTCAAACGTTCCTTCACTAGTTTGTACCTGCCAGGTTTCGCCCTGCAAACTTGCACCAGTAACTTCGACACCACTTTTAAACTCTGCACCCTTACCTGTCGCTTGCTCCATAAGCAAGTTATCGAACTCCGATCGCTGTACCATCCACATCGGCGTAACTCCCTGCAGTTCTACTTCGGCAGGATCGCCCATTTTAAAGGTGTATTTAACTTGGGAAACGTGATTTTGCACCACGGGGGTAAAATCAAAATCAAACCACTGCGCGATCGCTGGTGAAACTCCGCCACCACAAGATTTATCGCGGGGAAAGTTCGCTTTTTCTAATACCAAAACCGAGTGACCCTGCTTTGCCAAATTATAAGCAGCACTACCACCAGCAGGACCTGCGCCCACAATAATACAGTCGAACATACCAAGTAATACCTGTTTAATAAAGATTGTCTAAAACCTTTAACACATTAAAATAAGGAAAACGGATAGGTCAACAGCAATTAGTGATCAATTAGTCTGGCTGTATGCCCGTTCCCACAGGAGCAATAGATTTCAGTTCTAGTTCGGGCTGATCTTGTTCTGTTTGGCGTAGATTCCACTCATTTTTGAACAGTAAGACTGGTCTACCCCAGTTATCTTTGACGGAAATCGCGTTAAAAATCCGACCTGCATTTTCTAGGGCATTCCAGCCACCATGTACCCAGCGAGCAACGCTATAGGGTAAAGGTTCTGTTCTAGTTTCGACATTATATTCACTTTCTAGACGGAACTGCACTACTTCAATCTGAAGTTGTCCCACCGCAGCCAAAATCGGATCGCGTTTGAATTCATCGGTAGAGTACATGATCTGCACGGCACCTTCCTCTCGCAATTCTTTAATGCCCTTTTGGAACTGTTTAAACTTAGAAGGGTTAGGATTTTTTAGGTAAGCAAAGATTTCGGGCGAAAAACAGGGAATACCTTCATATTCAATCTTTTTGCCATTGTATATTGTGTCGCCGATCGCAAATACTCCAGGATTATTTAGACCAATAATATCGCCGGGGAAAGCTTCATCTAAGGATTCCCTACCTTGAGCAAATAGCTTTTGAGGGCGAGACAGGCGAACAGTTTTTCCAGTCCGAGCATGCTGCACCGTCATATCCTTCTCAAACTTCCCCGTACAGACGCGAATAAAGGCAACGCGATCGCGATGCTTGGGATCCATATTTGCCTGGAGTTTAAACACAAACCCCGTAAATTCTTCGTAGGTAGGCTCAATTACGCCAATCGAAGAGTTGTGCGCCTCTGGCATTTGAGCATACTCTAAAAAGGCTTT
>JBCBEA010000705.1:0-2340 GCA_038529195.1 Cyanobacteria bacterium J06600_6 | reverse complement strand
GCGTCTGTATTTCGTCGCTGATTTCCGCTAGGGAAACATCTTCTCTAAAATCTAAAATAATTGAGTTAAATTCTCCTTGTTGTGCCAGCCCTTTAAAACTGAAGAGGGCAAAACCAATCCCCAGGACAAATAAGCACAGCAGCACTAACTTTTTCATAGCTACTTTTGTATAGTAATTTCTTATCTTCTAAGATAGCGCAACTCAAGTCTGTCAATAATAGCGATCGCCAATCTTTGCAACAGCTTCAAATGTCGCTGGAGCAGAAAAATCTCAGAACTTGTCGATGAAAGATAATATCTCTTTTAGTTAACTGCAACTTTAAATTTGGCGCAATAAATTGCTAGTGCTTGCGGTTAAACTCCCAAGCAATCTGTGACAAGCTAGCTAGAAGCGTATATTACCGAAAAATATTTTTGCAATACAATTAGTATTAACCGAGTAAATGTAGGCTAAATGTCTCTGCAACGCTATAAATATCCGAGGACGCCACACTTAAGTTTTTCGCCAGGAGTTAGCCAAGACGATTTAAGACTTGCTCGCCAGAGTATTTTTGCTAACTGTCAGGTGGTGGTGACAGAAAAGCTAGATGGAGAAAATACAACTCTTTATCGAGACTATCTCCACGCTCGTTCTCTAGACAGTCGTCATCATCCTTCCAGGGCTTGGGTCAAGGCATTACAAGCTCGTATCGGACACGATATACCAAAGGGATGGCGTATCTGTGGTGAAAATCTTTATGCCCAACATGCGATCGCCTATCAAGACTTGAGCAGTTATTTTTATCTATTTGCAATTTGGAACCAGGATAATTTCTGTTTGAGCTGATCGGCAACTCAGGAATGGGCAGCAATGTTGGATTTGGAATTGCCCCAGGTTTTATATCAAGGTTTGTGGAATGAAGCCAAGCTAAAAAAAATGGCAGAGAATCTCGATTTAGAGAAGTGTGAGGGATTTGTGGTGAGGAAGATAGAGCAGTTTCACTACCAGGACTTCTCGCAAAATGTAGCTAAGTGGGTACGCTCGAATCACGTCCAAACAGACGAGCATTGGATGCACCGAGAAGTTATTCCCAACTCGCTCAAACAATAATTAGGGCGAGCAATTCAAAAAATAAGTCAGGATTAATGAACGAACCAGAATTTTTACAGCAGGTATTTGCAGGAAAAACTCCCAGCATAGATGAGTTTGTGGATGTATTGGGCGATCGCCTGCCGTTATTAAAAGATTACAAAACTACTCTTCAAGACTCAGAATGGCACGCAGAAGGAGATGTACATATCCATGTGGGGATGGTGTTGGATGAAGCCTATAAAATTTTACAAACAGAGGCAGGTCATTTAGACCGAGAGCGTCGTCTTAGTCTAATTTTAGGTGCCCTATTGCACGATATCTACAAATCGATCGCCACAAAAGAACAAGAAATAGAGGGAAAAGTTCGCATTGTTGCCCCACGCCACGCTAGCAAAGGGCGTTCTTATCTAGCACCAAAGTTAATGGGTTTAGACTTACCCTACTCAGTAGTCGAGTCAACCTTGAGTTTAGTTGGCTATCATCACGATCCCAAACAGCTAGTTACGAAAGACAAGCCTTCAGGAGCATATAAAAGGATATCTCGTCCCAGAATTGCTTTATTGGCTGGAGTTAGCCGATATTCGGGGAAGAGAATGCCAAGATAAGGAACAGCAGCTAGAAATTGTCGAACTATATGCTTTATATGCCCAAGAATACCAGGCATGGAAAAGTTATGGCAAAGCATACAAATCTTGGCAAGCATACTTTGAGCGCGAATTAGCAGACTACGATCGCGGCACCCGTAATTTTGTTTTGGCAACTGCAATTTCCCGTCATGAAGCAGGAAAAATATTTACTCCCGAATCAGAATTAGCTCGTTCTTATTCTTATCGAGAGGCTTTTCCTCAAGTCGTAGTCACCTTTGGGGTGAGCGGATCGGGAAAAAGCACCTGGATAGCCAATAATCTCAAAGACCATGCGGTTATTTCTCTCGATGCGATTAGGAGCCAAATAGCCAACTCTCGCAGCGATCAGTCTGAGAATAGTAAAGTCGTGCAGGCAGCAAAAGAACAGCTAAAAGTCCTATTACGTAGCCAGAGCAAAATAGTCTGGGATGCCACCAGCTTGAGACGGGATTTTCGCCAGCAGGTAATTAATATCAGTCGTCAGTATGGCGCATTAGTTACTTTAGTTGTCTTTCACTGTCCAGAAGACGTTTACTTTGATCGCAATCGACAAAGACAACACCCTATTCCCAAAGAAGTTCTGCTCAAACAGTTAAACTCGCTTGAATTTCCCGAATTAGATGAAGGCGATCGCACTATTGT
>JBCBEA010000704.1:0-2346 GCA_038529195.1 Cyanobacteria bacterium J06600_6 | reverse complement strand
TTCATATTCCTTTTCACTCGGAACAGTACCAACGATCGCTACGTTACCGTCTTCTGCATCAACAGTAAGTTTGGCGCGAGGAATGTTCGCCTCTAATTTAGCTCTAATTTCACTTTCTAAATCTGAATCGTTTCTATCTTCTTGATCGCCAAGAACATCATTACGCTGCTCACGAGCACGAATGTCAGAACTCAGCTGGTCTTGACGAACTTCACTAGTCGCGTCTTCTAAAGTTTCCTCAACTTCAGTGGCATTTTCTACTACACCGTCTTCTATGTCTGTTGGTGCATCAGCACTTGTACGAGCTACATCACAGCCTACTGCACCCATCAATAAGGCGCTACCCAGTAAAAATCCAGTTAATTTTTTCATTTTTTTCCTTTATTTACCAATTAATTATTTTCGATATGTGACCATTTTTGAGGTAGCCACAAAATTTTGCTTGTCTAATTTTTTTAGCGTCGAATTACGTCGCCTTCCGCTTCAATGTCCAATTCTTCGCGACGGACAGTTTCTTGAGCTTCCACGGTGTCTCGTTCTACTTCTTTACGAACACTTACTTCTTCTCGTACAAAAGCCTGTTTCTGAATATCAGCAGTTTCTTCGTATACTTCTAGACGAGCTACTTCACCTTCAGCAAAATTAGCTTCGCCTGGGGTAACTGCTGTGCCAGCTACTGCATCATGGCGTTCGACAACAATACGCTCTTTCTCAATGGGAACTGCTACTTCAGCAGTATTTGTTTCAACTTTCTTGCCGATCGCAACTTCACCCGCTTTGTCACGCTGCTTATTGACCATGAGACGCTCTTCGTAAAGTCTGATTTTTTCATCATCAGCGATATCGCTTCTGGTTCTGATATCTTCGTCTACTTCACTTACTGCCGTTGGTGTAGCGCCAGGCATGTCATAAATGTCGAACTCTTCAACACCATTTTGGCGCATAATAGTTGCGACGCGATCAATTTCCGCTGTGTTGCCAGTGACCATTACTAAGAAACTACCGCCACTAACGCGATCGCTGTAGACTTTTGCTTTCTCTTCAGGAATACCCAAACCTACCAGTGCGCCGATTAAGCCTCCTGCAGCGGCACCAATACCCGCACCTGCTAGAGTAGTGGCGATCGCCGTAGCCTCTGCACCAGCCAGAAGAATTGGTCCGATGCCAGGTATAGCTAACGTACCTAAACCGACTAATAAACCTGTAATTCCTCCTAATGCTCCACCTGTAAGCGCTCCTGCAGCAGCACCCTCGTCAGCCTTGTTGCCAACCTCTTCTGTAGTTTCTTGCCCAGCAATGGAGTTTGCATCTTTGGCGATTACGGACACTCGATCCATATCGTAGCCAGCTTGTTTAAGAGAACGAACTGCGGATTCTGCCTCTTCTCGGCTATAAAATAAACCCGCAGCACGTTTATATTGTCTGTTATTCATAATTTTGGTTGGTTGTTATTTGTTCTTGTTGATAACTAACTCTGCTTATTCGCTTGATATTCAGAACTAGTTTGATGTAAATTGATTTTGTTCTCGATTACTTTCAAGTATTTCAAATTTATCGCCTGAGATTATCTACCTAGAGCTACATTGTGCGGTAGTCAAAAGATAGATAAATAAAGATAACTTCTCTTATTCTTGAACTAAATTTGGTAGCTTTTTGGCAAAATACTTGCTAATAAAAGTATTAGCAATTGACAAAATAATGGGGGCAGCAATAAAAGAAATCAAGCCTGCAACTTTGAAACCTGGAACGAAAAGAGATGCGAGCCAAAAGCATAAGCCGTTAACAATTAATGAAAATGCTCCCAAACTTAAGATATTTATGGGCAAAGATAATAGAGATATTATTGGCTTGATGCCTGAATTGACGATGCCAATTACTAGACCAGCTAGCATTGCTGCAGGAAAGTTAGCTAAACTTACTCCTGAAAATATAATATCAACTATTAAAAGACTTAATGCTGTAGATAGAACTGTTAAAAACGAACCTAACATAGTTTAGAAACTCCCGAATATATTTGGTTTATCTAAGACACAAATTTATGTCTTATTTTTTCTTTTGTTACCATTCAGTATTAGATACTCGCTTTAAATTCCACCTCTAGCAAAGGATATATTTGAAAATAGTAATTGGATTACTGTATTGATAGCCTATATTACTTGGGATAGAAGAAATATTAATCTAAAAAAAATAAGATATTAAATAACGAGAAATAAAATATAAGCTGATCGCATAAAAATAATCATGGTAATTCTTAAAATCATTGCTTCAATTGTGCTGCCTCCTCTTGGCGTTTTTCTAACGATGGGAGTTAGTCAAGCTTTACTAATCAATATTGCTTTAACTCTT
>JBCBEA010000703.1:0-2351 GCA_038529195.1 Cyanobacteria bacterium J06600_6 | reverse complement strand
TATACAACTTCGTTCTTCTCGTTCTTCTCGTTCTTCTCTTCTACGTTTTCTTTCTCCCCTCTTGTTAGCTTTATCTGTTTTATTGGTTTTTCCTCCCACTACTGCCAACGCCATGAGCAATTCTGTTTCTTCTCATCAGGTAACGAATAATGCTTTCTAATTGCTCTCAATGCCAGTATTTTGACCACCAACCGAACCACAAAAATGATATTCGCTGCGCTATTGCCCCCGCTTATACTTCTATGTGGCTCAAGCTCAAATCATTGGATGAATCTACTCTTAACGCCGTTCCCGTTAATTCCTGTCACGATTTTGACCTCGATTCTCGTTTGGAGAAAAAAGAGATTTCTTTGGCTTTAACTTATCAGCAATGGCAATCCTTAGCTCGTAATACTTCTAATAGGGAAATTATGGACTTTTTGGCTTTTGAGAAGGTAATCGAGCATTCTTTTTCTTTGACTATTGCCGATTGGCAGGCGATCGCTAATTCTACTCAAGATTCCCAAGTTCTCTCCGTCTTGGCTCAACAAGGAGTTGAACCAGAAGAGGAGGAAGAGGAACAATGGCACACGGTTGATTCTTCCTGTATCAATGCGATCGCTTTTGACCATTCTCAATCCTACCTTTATATTCGCTTCCATTCCCAATCTGTTTATCAATATCGCCAAGTTTGTTCTGATATTTTTGAGGAATTTTTAGAAGCAGCTTCTAAAGGTCAATTCTTTAACTACCACATCAAAGACGAGTTCCCTCATCGTTTATACGCCTAACTTTCTCAAATCAAGAATCAAGATTCAATACTCTTGATTTTTCTTTCCACGTCATAACTTATTAACATCATGTTCAATTTTTCTAGTCCCTACACTGAACCCATTACCGATCTTCTACAGATTCTTACTGATGCTCATATTATTTCCCCTGACAACCAAGAACGAGCTAAAGCAATCGCGCACGATTATCTCGAACAGCATTCTAACTTTATCTCGATTACTTGGGACATCGATGACGTTCAAGGAGTAGCCAGCGATCGCAATCTACAACTCACTGATGAGCATTGTTTAGACGTTTTAGATTATCTCGAAGCTAACCACGATGCTAACTACGGTATTGCTTGGGATTCTATTCGCTTCGCTCTGGATCATCTTAATTTCGATTAATTTCTCTCAACCAACTAGTGAAAATGCACTTTTCTACTTCTCATCGTTCCTCCAAACCCCGCACCATCAAACGCCCTCCCAATCCCAAAAAACACCTCTACTCATGAATACTGATAACCTCGATCGTATTGATTTTGATTCTGCTGCTGACACCATCAACCTCGACGGTTCTTACCTTCACCAAAAAGATAGTCTTTGGGGTCTTTACGATTTCGGCGAATCTCCCGACAATCCTGTCGTTCCTTATATCTTCCCCTCCAGAAATGAATTAATTCTCTGGTACTTCAAAGATATGGGTTGGAATATCAATCTATACTTACTTCACCTTTCTTGAACAGCTCTCTAGCTAAAAATTATCATGCCTAATTGGTGCAACAATACTCTCCAAGTCAATGGCGACTCTCAACACATCAATCAACTTCCTTGGAGCGATCGCGATACAGAACGCATAACCGACACCCATTGCTTAAAATCAGAGATTGGTTTGAAACGACTCAATTTAGCTCCCAAAGGTGTCGAACCTGTAGCGGTATATTGGAGAACCTATTAAGAGTTCATTCCTCTCTACAACCCCTTAGCTCGACTTTATCCATTTTTATTTCCTCGATAGTATTGAGCCTGAAAGCCTTGTAGGGTAGTAGGTTAACTTTTTAAATATCACTATAATTAGCGAACATAGAAAAAGTACTGACGATAAAGTTAGATTCTTGCAAGGGTAAAGAATGCAATTTTTCGATTTTGGATAAAGTCGAGCTAAGAGGATGTTGAAGTATTCATTAAAGTCAATATCGTTAAAATCTTGCTCCAAACTAGCCTCAATTTTCTTTTTAGCACTTTCTGTTAGATCGCTATGGGAGTTAATATTTCCTAGAGTATTTGCTTTAATATAAAAACAAGAAAATTCTCCATTGTTAAATTTTAAATGGATAGATAGTTTATGGTATTCTTTGCGATTAATTTTGAAGGAAAAGTTATTATCTTGGCAATATCCTGAAATTGTACGATCGTTTAAATGTAAAGTTCTTATTTTTCTTAAAGCAATATTGATTTGGTATTTTTCATCTTCTCGATTAAGATCGATATTGAAGCAGTAAGGGGTATTTAGGTGAAAAGCATATATAGCAATTCCCATAGCTATGAGATACACTAAATTGCTCCAAAATAACTGTTGATAATTTTAAATGAAGCCTTACT
>JBCBEA010000702.1:0-2370 GCA_038529195.1 Cyanobacteria bacterium J06600_6 | reverse complement strand
GAAGAAAATTAGGGCCAATATCCAAAGCAGGATATCAAGTAGCGTAAGAGGTAAGGGTTCCGCTAGAGACTTCGCCCGGACATTACTGATCAGACTAATGGGATAGTTATTCCCATAGTAATGGAACATAGATGGAGTAACCGTAATGGTGTTTCTCTCGGATTGAAATAGAATTGAAGGGTACTGTACCCAAAAGTTTAGACAGTTAACAGTGTAAAGAACGTTAATAAAATCACTAAGCAGCTTTTCTGCTCATTGCGATTGATAGAGGCCGATACCAACTGCTTGGGACTTCATCTTGAATACTCTGGTGTCTTCGTTCAAAATTATACCGATAGAAGTATTCCTTCAATCCCTGATAGAGTTGAATTCCATCCTCATGGGGATATAGATAGACATGCTCATATTTGACACTTCGCCATAATCGTTCGATGAAGGCATTGTCCGTGGCCCGGCCTTTCCCATCCATGCTCAGCCTAATTCCTTTGTCCAACACAAACTGGGTGAACTCCTTACTGGTGAATTGCGCACCTTGGTCGGTATTGAGGATCTCAGGCTTCCCATGTTGGTCAATGCTTGCTTCAAGGCAGCGTTTCACCCAGGCTGCATCCATCGAATTAGATAACGACCATCCAACCACAAAACGACTGTGTAAATCGATAATGGCCATCAAATACATATACCCCTTGGCCATTGGGATGTAGGTAATATCGGTGGCCCAAACTTGATTAGGGTGATCAATTTCCAACTCTCGGAGCAAATAGGGATAGACCTTGTGCGCCTGATTCCGTTTGGAGGTATGAGGACCAGGCAAGAGAGATTGTAAGGCCATTACATCGTAATAGAGCCGTTTTATCCGGTTTTTACTGACTTTGTAGCCTTTATCTTTGGTCAGCCAGATATGCATCCGACGGGCCCCTTTGTAGGGATGAGCTAGATAATGCTCGTCAATTAAGCGCATTAGTTCGAGGTTGAGTTCACTCTCTCCACAGGCTTGGTAATACAATCCAGAGCGAGAAACACCCAATAATTGGCACTGCTGGCTGATACTAAGCTTGTCGTGCGTCGAATCAACCAGCTGCCGCCGCTGCCTTGTCTCTGGGCGGTCTATGACAAGGCGTTCTTTAAAAAATCATTCTCTACTTTCAACTGACCGATGGTCTTCAACAAGCGATCTTTTTCTTGATCCGCTTCACTCTTCTTACTAGGCTTACCATTGTCAAAAACAGACTCGGCCCCAGAAAGAAAATCTCGCTTCCAAGTACTGATCTGCTGTGGATGAAGATCGTACTTTTGGGCTAATTCCGATAGACTAGAACGCTCCTTGAGCGCTTCCAATACGACTTTCGTCTTGAACTTTGAGGTGAATTTACGTCTACTCATTTGACTAAATTTAAACAGCTTTTGATAAACTTAAACTACTGTCCAAATTTTTGGGCCTAGAACAGCCTGATCCATGATAACAATGGTTTTCTTACTGGGCGTGAACTGCTCAAAGAACGCGATCATATCATCAGTTCGAACGGCGGTTTCTCTGAGTTGATATTGGAAAAATCCTTTGCGGCTCATCAGGCCCATAACGGTATAGTTATTTCCCTTGGTAGACGTGATGGCCTGAGTCGTTCCGATCCTTTGCCAGGCATAAGGAACGGCTGGCTGAAGACTGAAGCCTGATTCGTCATAAAACAACAACTCTATCTCCCCGGCATCTTCAGAAGCTTTCAGATGGGAAAGTTCTTCTTTGAAGAAGGCAAATAGCACTTCGTCCCGATGAGGTTTCATGCTACGGCGCATCCGCTTCCAGACAAAGCCTGCTGCTTTTAGCAATCGGCCAATGGTCCATTTACTGACTGATTTTGCCCATTTCTCAGCTACATAATCAACGAGGTCTGAGCGTCTTCGAATCACAGTCTCGGCCACCTCAATCAGCTTTTTTTTTCATCGGGACTTAACTTGGGCGGCCTTCCTGGATGGGGAGCATCTAGCAAGCCCTCATAGCGACCTGACTCCCAACGGTCGAACCAACTGGCAATCGTATCCCGGTCCACATCAAAGATTAGAGCCAGATCTTTGATTTTCTTGCCCTGGGAACTCAATAGTAAGGCATGGGCACGATCTCTGACCCGATAACGAGTGTCTGTTTTACGGATCTTTTCTAATTGGCTCTTTTCATCGGATTTCAAGCGGATAAGGCGCATCTTTTATCCGAAATGTAACCATTTTCAAAATACCGAATTTATTTTGCTCGACTACTTAAGAGAATGAAACCAATCAAGACCGCCCTCTGTTCCTTTGGGATGTCGGGAAAGGTGTTTCACGCACCTTTGCTCATGGCTCACGATGGCTTTGAGTGGAAAAGCGTTTGGCAAC
>JBCBEA010000701.1:0-2376 GCA_038529195.1 Cyanobacteria bacterium J06600_6 | reverse complement strand
GTTGCTCTAAAGGATTAGCTTCGCGTCCGTTGCGGGGGTTCCCCCGTTGAGCAAACTTCGTAAGAAGAGGGCAGAAGAAATTAATCGTCTTTATGTCTTTACTTATCTGTAGCAAGTAATTAAGTATTTCATATAAGAATATTCTGGCAACAAAAAAGACGAGCTTTTACCCTCGTCTCATACTTTAATAGTTTAGAAGCAAGACATATCTCGCTTCTACAAATTATCCTGGTTCTTCCTCATATTCAGGAGCTTTTTGCTTCTCAGGAATACTAATCGGTGGAGCATTATAAGTTTGGGGTTCGGTGTCATCATCCCAAACATCATCGTTCGTTACTTCCTCATACTCATATTCTTTTACTGGTGGTGCCTCATACGGCTTTGCGTCATAAACTTCAGAGTTGGCATCTTCCCAATTACTCCCTTCATCATCGTAGTCATCGTAGGGAACTGCTTGCGCCTGTTGAGTCATAGGTGGCGGAGCAACGCGTGATTCTTGCCATTCATCCTCATCCCAGCGTTCTGCCATTACAGGCTCTCTGGTATCGACTGGAGTCGAGATTGGTGTCCGTAGAGGCGTACCTGTCGGTAACTGATTTCCCGCATCAACAGTTTTAGGATAGTAGCCAACATCATCTTTTTCCCAGGGAGGACGACCAATACCAAGACGCTCTAATAAGCCGACCGATATTTGTTCAATTCGTTCTTCTGAGCCTTCAAAGACGATCAGACGGTTGGGACCACTGCTAACTACTTCATCGATAGATAGTTCGTAAGTACTGATAAACTGTTCGGGAATTTGAGGTAAGCCCAAAGAGGCAATCACAATCGCATTAACTGCACCATTTTCAGCGTCAAACTGAAAATCTCGCACCTTACCTAAAGGCTCGCCAGCTTCAGTAATTACTTCGCAATTGACTAACTTACTATAGATTTCGATATCGATATCTTCAATGACATTCTCATCGTCAACTAGAATTACATCTCCAGTTTGACGAATACTGTCAAGGTACATGTATTTAGGGATGCCAGAGACAGAAAGTAAATTATCTCGCAATCCTAAAGCCACTATTTCTCTGCGGTCTATATCTACTAAGACCTCTTTTACCACGCCTAGTCTTTTACCACTGTTGCGGGCAATAACTTGAGTGTTAATAAATTCAGAGCGTAAATGTATGTTTTCGGTTGTCATGTTGCTGTTTAGTTAATGTAAGCGAATGCTTGCACCTGCTATTTATATAGTATTTTTGTTAAATAAACCTTGGTTTCATTTAGGATGCCATAAAAGCTGCCATGGTTATAATTTTGTACTAAGCGAAATTGACGCAATCTGGATTGTCTAAATCCATTCTAGCTAATCCCTAGATATTTGCCTTATTGGAGCATGAATACTAGCTTTTGGCAAGAAATGTGTTTGAGGTCAGCGACAATTTTTAGGGGTAATTTAATGCTGCCAAGCACAAATACTGATCTGAACAAATTTGAGTTCTAGAAAAATTGTTTAACTAGCTAAAATTTGCTTTGATGTGACTCGACTTTATTGAATAGGTATCTTAAGATTGTTGCTGTTCGACTAAAGCTTCCTTGAGAGTGCATGAACCATCTCAATTCTCCAGATATGGACTTGGAAATAAGATTTTTTGTGGAAAGACTGCCTGATATTTTAGGTGAGTTATCTTATGCAGAGGAAAATAACTGTCTCAAAGTGACCTATGAGTCCACAGTTTTTTTCATTCACTTTAATCAAGGGCAGTTAGTATATGCTACTAATTCTGTAGCGCCGTTTGAACGTTTAGAGCGTCATTTACGCCGTCTAAGTAACCAAAACCCCAAAATAAACTCGATTATTAAACAACCGCGTCAGCAGTTTAAAAACGATTTGCAAACCTACACTACTTTTCCATCGGATTACCAGAGTATTGTTTGGTTACACGAAGCGGGTCACTTGACTACCGAAGAAACTCTCACCTTGGTTAGAAGAATTACGAGAGAAGTATTTGAGTCTTTTTTGTGTTTGCCTAATCCGCAAAAATATCAGGTTATCCCTAGAAGCAGCCAAATTAAAGAGCTATGTCGTTTTGACCTCGATACATACATAGAACAATGCCAGAAAAGACTAGAAGCTTGGGATGCCTTTAGCGATCGCATTTCCTCGTCTTTTCAGCGCCCTTACTTAGTAACCGCTAAAGATGGAGTGATTTCCAGCCTGTCGCCCGAGCAAAATCAATCTATCTGCAAATTGCTTAAAGGGTTAAACTTCAGGCAAATTAGTGCCGTAATCGATCGCGATGAATTAGTTGTCGCCAAGATTTTATATCCTTCGATGCAGGATAATACCATTGTGCTGCGAGATCCCAAGCCACCATTCGATTTATT
>JBCBEA010000700.1:0-2378 GCA_038529195.1 Cyanobacteria bacterium J06600_6 | reverse complement strand
TAGTTAATGGTGATTCTGCAACGGCGGGGCGCTGCCCCAGTGTTTGCTTTGCAAACTAGAATGCGAATGCATTCGCGCTAGTTCTTGAGGGCAAGAAATCTTTTCTACTGAGGGGTTTTTTGTAAATCTGGTCTTTCTTCCGCCAAAATAGCACCCTCTACGGGGCATACCTGCAAACAGATACCGCAGTCAATACAGGTGGCAAAATCAATCCAGTACCATTCTGTACCTTTGACATTTTTGCCAGGACCATCATGAATACAGGCGACGGGACAGGCATCAACGCAATCAGCTACGCCTTCGCAAACGTCAGTAACAATAGAATGAGGCATAACAGTCTCCTTTAAGTTTTATTACAACCAATGTCTGAGATCTTATCAGAATTAGCCCAAAGGTGAGGAAGCCCTGTCATTTGCAGGGTCGCTCACCAGCTTAAAACGCCCCGATCGCCATCTAAATGAACTGATTGACCGACTGGCAAGGCTGCGTTGACTCCATCATGACCAAAAGGCAGGTCGTAAATTAGGGGAATACCTAAATCTGTGAGGCGATCGCTCAAAACTTCTTCGACAGTCCAGCTACTCGTCCCCGGATAAGGCTCGCATCGACTAAAACGACCAAGCGCAATTCCTTTCACCTGCTCTAAAACTCCTATCATGCGCCACTGAGTCAACAGGCGATCAATCCGATAGGGATATTCCGTCACGTCTTCTAAAGCCAAAATTACCCCCTCAAAGCTCGGCTGAATTGAAGTTTTTAATAAATGGGTGGCAACGGTCAGATTGCCAGGTAATAAAATACCTGTTGCCTGCCCTCTGACTCCCGAGCGACCCTGTAAACTATCTAAACGTCCCGTTTCCAAATAATTAAACAGGCGATCGCTTGCCCATTTTGGTTCGGCAGCTAAAGTGGTTAAAACCGAACCGTGTACACCTGAAACTCCGGCTTTGGCTAAACTCCACAGCAGACTGGTAATATCAGAAAAGCCAATCAGCCACTTAGGATTGCTAATATCCCAGCTCCAGTCTTCTAATAATCTTGCCCCACCATAACCACCCCGCACAGCCATAATTGCCTTACACTCAGTATTCTGCCAGGCTGTTGCTAGGTCGGTTCGGCGCTGGCGATCGCTGCCTGCCAAATAACCACAGCAAGACTGATAGTGTTCGCCCATTTCCAGACGATAACCTCTGTCTCGCCATATTTGTAACCCTTGTTCGAGAGCATCCGTACTTTTGACTGCCCCCGAAGGAGCGATCGCCATGATTAAATCTCCTGGTTGCAACAGAGGTGGTAATTTACAAGGTTTTAATTCTGGGTCGGCTGACCAATTCTCCATAGTTTAGCTAGATTCTGGCTTAGTCTCGAATTGAAGCTGCAGTATAACCGCTAGATCAAAAAACCTCTTACTTTTTACCTTCAGTCTCCACTAAAATAACAGCTATTTATCTCTCAATTCCTCGCTTTAGAAAGTTACTTTATGTTAAGTTAAATTTTATAAAGATTTAAGATTAATCTCAATAGTAAAAAATATTATGGCGTTTGAAATTCCTGATGGCATTAAAACCTGGTCGCAGTTTGGTCATCCAATTTTGATGTGGACTTTATTGGGTATAACGATTTATGCACTATATTTAGGTCTACAGTATAAAAAAATTCGCACTGCTGACAAAGAGACGAAGAAAGAGCTAATTAAAGGCAAGTTCGGCGAAAGACACCACAAAATGGGTTCGATCCTTTTAGCCTTCATGGTTTTGGGTAATGTTGGCGGAATGGCAGTTACTTACATCAACAACGGCAAGTTATTTTTTGGTCCCCATCTTCTAGCAGGGTTGGGTATGACGGCTCTCATTGCTGTATCTGCTTCATTAGTTCCTTTAATGCAGAAAGGCAACAGTTTAGCCCGTACAACTCATGTTTCACTTAATGTTGCACTATTGGGTTTGTTTGGTTGGCAGGCATTTACAGGCATGCAAATTGTCCAAAAAATTGTTGACCGAATGATGTCATAATTATTAAAGAGAATTATATTTGTAAGACTTTAGTCTTTAAACTTGATTGTGGGATGCAGGTATTAACCTTGCGTCCATTTTTTTTGTTGGTAAGAAATCTAAAACCAATATAACTAATAATTAATTTTCAAAATAAATACTAGAACATAAACATGCAAATATTGACTAAAAAGCAGGTTAAATACTGTCGTCTAGTGACGGAAAAACCTGCTAATACCAAGTATTGTTTAGGAGTGCATTTCCAAAATAAGCTATTCGTCTCCAATAAGTTTTTCCCAGGCGATCGCCGACAAGAAGCGATAGAGTACTGCCAAAACAGCTATTTAAACGATGGGGGGAAAAGAGCTTATCTGCTCGTCATTAATG
>JBCBEA010000699.1:0-2379 GCA_038529195.1 Cyanobacteria bacterium J06600_6 | reverse complement strand
TTGAATTCATTCAATAGTCACAATATATAGTAATCAAATACTACTACATACCAGTTTCAGGATTTTGCAACACTTCCCTTCCTTGAGCGTGATACATTAGCATGATGATATTTATTTGATAAAGTAAAATATTCCATGCCAAATATCGTAGCCGATTGAGAATAAGATTGTAGTTCGATTGGGTTGAAATTCTAACTAGAAATCTCAGCAATCACCTTATCCTTGTCGAAATCAATTACTTCATCAATTGACGGTGCAGTTTTGCCTTTGCTGTTATGGGTCGGACTCAACTCGTGGTGCCGATGATGCTCCTCAAGCTCATTTTTTCTTCTTTTCAATACTCTTCTAATTATGTTATCTCCCCTTCCTGTAAGAGTCCTCACTCCTCCTATTCCTATTCTAATTTTTTCTTTGTGAGCTATACCTTCTTGCTCGTTAAACTCAATTATTTTATCGATCGCACTATTGATTATTGCTTCTGCGTCGATTGTTCTTTGAGAAACTTTTCTTCCACTATTTTCATGGGTCCTATCAGTTTCAGGCTCGATTGCCTTCGGCAATCCGACAACGCTTTGCGTTGGCGAATCAACTACGTTGATTGATTCAAGATTTGCTGTTTTGTTGGTTGACGTATAGACCTCAAACCGTTCTGTCTTTTCTTGCGGTAGCGTTTTTCTTAATGCTTTAGCTTTAGTACTTGTAGCAGTATTCTTGCCATCAACACCTTGTCCGAGGGTGTTGATGGCAACTAGTTCAGACAAAATTCTTACAGAAGAGGACAAGTCTCGGATAGATTCAGCGTTAATCGAAATATTGTCATCTGGCGTTCCCTCTGGATTCAGCTTTACCCCAGCTTTAGAATTCTCTACTTTTCTTAGTTTTTTGATTAACCCTTCTACTTTGTCATAAAGTAAATTGCTCTTCAATTCTTCTATCTCTAGAATTTCTGCTAAGGACAAACTGATTTCTGCCCAATCGAATAAAGCTTCTAAGGTTTCTTTTTCATCTAATTCTAGGGTTTGAGATAATACCATCAAACGAGACATTAGATATCTAGGAATAGCCACCGTTTCATTCATTTTCTTTCTCCTCAACAAGTATTTTTTAGGACTTTGGTTAAAATCTTTTTCTCTAGAAGGCTTATTTAAAGGTTGCTCGATCAAACCAGATTCAATCACATCAGGTTCAATAGCAATATTATCTTGATCGCCTTTCCCTCTCTCCTCATCAATGATGCGGGTAAATTGTTCTACGACTTCCACCCCAAGCTGACCCAATTTAATTCCCAACCTGCCATCAATATTCCCCGAACCATCGCTGATTCTGTAATCATAGTAGTGCCGACCTGCTTCTAGAGACCTACGTAAAACTGGGTTTTTCTCTTCTAGAATTTGGTAGTGACCCTGAATTGCTGCTCGATATTCCATTTCAGGGACTGTAGGAGGGCAATACCAGTGGCTTGCTATGGTGGCATAAATAGCTCGAAATAGATGAGAGTAAAGATTGTCTTCACCAGCTCGTTTCGGCACAAGCTCGGCAAAGTATTGGTCGCACTTTTTGGCTACTGCCCTTGAATAACGCCCGCTAACCTGCCCGACTGATAGCTCATCAAGGTCTTTCCCCAAGAATCTTCTCAAACGCGCGATCGCATCGATTACAAGGGAGGCTTCACAGAGAGTAGGAATTTCAAACACCACATCAATCGGTTCATTTCTTCTTTTGAGAGAACCACTGAACATAACGCTAAATTTAGTCTTATAACTGAATTTGGCTGTTTTAATTACTTCGCTGCTTCTACGCCCCGTCAACACGGCCAATCCTGCTGCAATTTCAGACCATCTCTTACTGGTTATCAATTCCTTAGCTTTGTTTGCTATTGCTTCGGGATCTCCAATAAATTTGGTATTCCTCTCGGCGATGCGATCGGTTGAACTATTGTTGATTTCTACCCAAGTAGATTTATCAAACTTAACCACATCTAATGCAGGATGTTCTGAATCTATTATTTTAATCGCATTGCGTACCTGTGTTAGATAATTCTTTTTTTGTTTTGGTTCAATTAAACCTCTTGACTCAAAAGCTTGAATAAGAGAATTAAACCATTCATTACAACTATCCTTATCTTTGGGTAAGTCTGGAAGCATTGCTAATAAGAGCTTTCTGAGCCAAACTTTCGCTCCTTGTTCTGATGCTCGTTCGTATAGATTAGACAAGTTATAAGTTCTATCGATTAACATCTACCTTTATATTATACTTGTTATATTTATAACAAACAAATAAGTTATAAGAAAAAGTAGCTTGCTTTTTAATATTTATGAAACTGTCAGATCGGGGTAGCCAAAAATAGATTTTGATAAGCTGAGGTGTACTATAGTAATA
>JBCBEA010000698.1:0-2389 GCA_038529195.1 Cyanobacteria bacterium J06600_6 | reverse complement strand
CGCGCCGTTGCCACTCGGCGCGGAAAATATTTATATGCCCAGCTAGCAGATATTGACTCAGATCGCCCTGCGGGCTGGTTGGGGGTGCATTTGCGGATGACGGGACAGCTACTTTGGGTGACTCAAGCCGATCCTCTACAGAAACATACTCGTATCCGCTGGTTCTTAGAAGGCGATCGCGAACTACGCTTTGTTGATACTCGCACTTTTGGTAAGGTTTGGTACTGTCCTCCTGAAATGGAGCTTGAATCGGTGATTACAGGTTTACAAAAGCTTGGTCCAGAACCTTTTTCTGATGACTTTTCAGTCAAATACTTTACTCAAAAATTAGACAATCGGCGTCGTCTAATTAAAACTCTATTATTAGACCAGGCTGTAGTTGCAGGAATTGGCAATATCTATGCCGATGAAGCTCTTTTCAAAAGCGGAATTTTACCCGATACTCTTGCTGGCGATCTCAAGCCAAAGCAAATTAAGAAACTACACCAGGCAATTATTGATGTTCTGCAAACTTCGATTGATAAAGGCGGGACTACCTTTAGCGATTTTCTCAGCTTATTAGGAGTTAGCGGAAACTATGGCGATGCTGCTCTGGTTTATGGCAGAAAAGGTCTACCGTGTAAAGTCTGCGGTACTCCGATTGAAAAGATCAAACTGGGTGGGAGATCGTCTCATTACTGTCCCAATTGCCAAAAATAATATACAAAAAGTTTTACAACTATCGCTAAGGCAATTAGCCAATATGTCAGATATTCTTAACTGTGGTCAAGCCAAACAAAAATCAGAATTACTCCGCTTCAGCTATCAATGCCCTCAATCTTGGGAAAACATGCAGGCTACCGAGAATGATTCGGTTCGTTTTTGCAATGCTTGTCAAGAAAGTGTTTTTTACTGCATGAGCAAGCAAGAAGCTGAACAACATACCCGTCAGGGAAACTGCGTTGCAATTGCTTCTGAATTGATTTCTAATGTGAAAGATGAACTTATAAATAAATCAGTTTCTAGCACCTGGGAGTCTGTAGAAGAACTTTTAGCAGGAATGCTGGAACCTCAGGAAGCAAATACAGTAAGAGTCGCCAAGATTGTAAAGGACGAAGTGTACGAGGACTAAAATTATTAGTCAATTAAAGCAGCTGGCGATCGCAAAATAGCTATTGCCAAACCAGTGACGAGATAAGTTCATCGTTAATTCATCCTGAAATAGCGGTCAGAATATGACCTAACGTCAATACGAATTAGTCTTTTCCAGACCAGAAATACATAGATGACATCACAATGTTTAGGACTATGGTGCTAAAGATACTGCTTGACGTTTAAACATCTCTTTCAAAACTAAGGCTGGATCTACGTATCCACCATTATGCTTGAGTACCCAATGTAAATGAGGTCCGGTTGTGCGTCCACTCATGCCAATACGACCAATTCTAGCTCCAGCAGGGATTTGTTGCCCTAAAGCTAGCTGAATTCCCCCTGGGCGATCAAGTAGAAAAGTGCCGTTACGAGAGCTATCTACATGACCTTCTAAATGACAATACACATGCTGCCATTCACCAGATTGAATAGTAACTGATGTACCACAGGCTGTATTGTCAGACAGGGCGCTAATCTTGCCTCCCCACCAGCTGCGGATGTAGCTACCGCGAGGAGCAGCCAAATCTAATCCATTGTGAAACTGACGTTTTCCCGTTACGGGAGAAGTACGATAACCAAAAGGAGAAGTGTAAGACTGAAAATTCTCTACGGGAAAAGAACCATTTGCCCAAACTGCGGACACATCTTCTGCGACTATTTTATTTTCGACTAAATCTGAAGCCCGTAGATGAAGACTTCCTCCTTGATTAATTCCCAGTGTAATTAGGCATGTTAGGGTCAGAGTTGCTATCCAGCGACTCCATTTAGCTTTAGGACTGTAAGTCATGTGGATGGCTCAGTTAATATAACAATCTACGTTTAATCGGCTTCTGTTTATGCAGACTAGCCTTGTTGATGGAATTTTGATATAAAATGTTTCTCGCCTGACAGTTAAACAAAAAATAAATAATTTTTCAGTAATAACCAGTAGCTCAATCTATAGATTTGATTACGTTTGGCTTAAGATTCAGTATCTTTTCCAAATATACTGTCAAATTTTATGAGTAGCAATATGACGTTAAGTATTTATACTGAAACACATCATAACTTCTAAGGGGACGCTATTTATTAAAGTTTTTAAGAAGAAGCAAGATAAACGCGCACATTAGTTTTGGCTGCTTGATTGGGTCGATATTTTGACAGTCAGGTAGATTATCAGAGCTTATTGTAAACGCAAATATCTAAATAGTTTCTGACGAAATTTTTATCAACGAAATCAATACTCTGCCAGGCTTTACCTCTACCAGCATGTATCCTC
>JBCBEA010000697.1:0-2401 GCA_038529195.1 Cyanobacteria bacterium J06600_6 | reverse complement strand
GTTGAAAGAAAAATGGGTTCTTTTTAATGTTTCCATTAAATGCTTCATTTGATACCATAGCAAGCATGAGGAGTTTCGGTGCTTGATCAGGAAAAAGACGATCCTTGGTATAGCTCATTTGACCCATTGGAATCGTATATGTTGTAACTTCACAATGATGTAGAGGGTAAATTGCATTCTGTCGCCTCATCCCCGTTGCATGTCCATTAATGACACTAGGATTGAGAGTGAAACGAGGTATATACAAGACAACTTCTTCGAACTGAATCTTAAAGTCTGTATGAGCACCATAGGCATTGAGTGCAAATTCAGCTTTGCTCGGCATCAACTTAATTCTCATATCAGTTTGAGAAATGAGATATTGCCCTTGTCGAAAAAAGTTTAGGAAGAGTGGTCCCATTAATTCAAAAGATTTACTTCCAGTTATCAAATTGCTGCGATCAATGAAGCCTGCATTGGTATCCTTTTCAAAACTGCCAGCTTCATCTTTAAACCATCCCTGACTCTGCATGTGACTGCGCTGTGCAGCGGGGGTAAACTGCATTACAGTGCTAAAATAACCCAAATATGGGTAACACATTTGACCACCTTCAATTTGTGTTTCCCCTACCATTAGACTTACATCTTGAAAGAGGGTCGCAATCGGTAAGTTGTTCAGCCCCACTTTGTCTGCTACATCAATAGCTGATCCATCAGCCTTAATTACCTTGGCAAGAATGTAGATATTGATATCATTCACATCGATATACTCTTCACTGCTACCTGGGATGTAAAACTCAATAGGACCACTAGTAGAGACGGATGTAAGTGGAAAATAGTCAGTCAAAATATTTTTCACAATGTCTGTTTGAACTGCAGGTTGATCAAAAATGCACAGAGCAGAGTTTTTAACTTCCATGACAATTAAAAATTCCCTTTTCGTGAACGCTTGGTGGGTGGGTGTTTCTTTTTCTTCGAAGGTGCTTTCGGACGTTTGCGTGAAGATTGAGTTTGAATTTGTCGTACTGTATCAAAGACTACATCTTTACCAAGTTGCTTAACACCACGATAGCCGTGACTCTTTAGAGAACTGACAACATTTTTACCAGCAAAAGCGTCTGAGGCCACATTCTTAGCTACATTCAATACTGCTGACTTGGCTCTCTGAACTGTCTGCTGTTTCACACCTTGTAGCAAAGGCAAGACAAAACTTTTGATTGCACCCAAAATACTACCCCCACGTTGTCGTCGGGATCCAGAAAAGATTGGTACAGAACCACCCCGCTGACTGTATGAGGGTGAGGCGTAAAATGATGCCGTGCGATCCATCTATATAAAATTGATGAGAAAGTATTGCATCTCTTTTGCATGAAAGATTATCGCCGTTGAGTAACAACGCTCATGTCCGAATCGCGCACCCAGCTGTTCATGGAGGAAGGGTAGCCTTGCCACTTAACTAAACACCACATTTCCCCAAGATAACGTCGTTTTCGTATCACTCTTTCGACTAGATAAACATCATCCTTCTTTTTTACTGTTTGAATTTCATAACGGTAGAAACTGCCCTCAATCAAGTCATTATTGTAATCCTTCAACTTATAAGTTATAGGTGTATATTTTCGATTTATTTCTGCCACAGTGAAAATTTCCTCAGTCCAATTTGGAAGGTAACCTTTCTCAAATACTCTCTTCATTTTTGAAATACGAACCGTGTCACCAACGTGAATATCATCTTTACCTGCAGGTGGCTTAACTTTCTTTGCCATTTCTTCACGCATATCAGATACCTCTGAAGCTGTAACATTAGCCGGTTTGCGTTTTATACTACGATGAACTGAATGGTTGTAGGAATAAACAGCATCCTGCAAGACATCTTTCCACTCTTGTTTATTTTCACTTGTAAAATATCGCCACAATCTATGTTTTAGGGTTCGATTAAAACGTTCAACTATGGCAGCCTTGTAAGCACTCTTCACACTGAACAGTTCAACGTTGTATTCATTAAATAAGTTTTGAACATGAGAATTGTAAAATTCACGACCTTGATCCGTTTGAATACGCTTCGGAATACGCCCTTCAATAAATATTTCTTTAAATGCTTTTGCAACCTCATCACCTCGCTTGCTTTTTAGAGGGCGAGCCCAAGCATAACGCGAAAATAAATCAATTACGGTTAATATATATCGATAACCTTGATTGAAATTTGCTATCAAACTTACATCTGCCAAATCTGCCTGCCACTGTTCATCAATATCATGTATGATATAGGGACGTGTGGGATAATTCTTTCTTGCTTCTCTATGTAATGTATATGCAGGTTGCTCTTTAAGCCATGCTAGAGCTATCTTTTCCTTGGTATCAGTGGCCTTAGCAAGCTTTGCAATCGATGAAAAGCCAGCTGGATGCTTTATATTATAATAAG
>JBCBEA010000696.1:0-2407 GCA_038529195.1 Cyanobacteria bacterium J06600_6 | reverse complement strand
CCCAGAATTATTGCCCATTGTCCAGGGTGCAAAAGAAATTATTCAGCTAACCAAGCTTCAGCTAGACGTTCAGGAAGCTTCAGAACAGGCAGAACAGTATGTCCCGATTATTAAAGTCGTTTTAGAGCGATCGCGTCCTTTAACCAGCGAGGAAAAGGAATTGGCAAAGGATAAGAAATATGGCAAAACGATTGAAAAACTAGGTTCGATTGTGGCACAGCAAGAAGAATTTCAGGAAACCTGTACGGGTAACGGCAGTCTGGTCTTAAATGCGATCGCCTGGCAGTTGAATCAAGGTGTAGAACCCCAAGCAGAAAAGAATTAGTAGAAAATACTCAATTTGCAGAGACAGAATGTATTACCTGACGTTGTGTCTCTGTAAAACGCCAAAACCGCCTTCTGCCTCCTATCTGCTACCTTATCGATCAACCGTCACATTCACAACAGCGGACGCAAATCCGAAATACGGCAACTAAAGCGATCGCCTCCGCCCCCAATAGAAACGTTTGGGGAGTTAAAAACAGTCCCCAGATCAGTAGAATTGCGCCGACAATCGCACAGGATAGCTGCATAATTTCTTCTCTAGACTTTATGCCCCAAGAGATTGCCGTTAGACCCAGTCCAAAGAAAATAAGAAAGCTCATGAGCCATAGTCCAAAACTCGCACGATCGTCTGTCCGTCTTGAAGATAGGATTTTTTGACTAGAAAGCGATCGCTACCCACTTCTGCAACTTCTAAATCTCCTGCCAAGCTTAAAAACTCTTCCACCGTTGCCAAATCGCAGTTTTCTTTGTTCGCAGCAGCAGTTTGATAATGGGTGGGAATTACCATTCTGGGATTGAGAGTCTTGACTACCTTTTTCGCTTCCTGAGGGTTATAGGCTTTAACCCCTCCTCCTACCGGTGTAAGCAGAACATCGGCCCCACTTAGCAAAATTTTATCTTCCGTTGCTAAATCGCCAGCAGCACCGCCCAGATGCAAAATGTTAACGCCCCCCTGATTCCAGCGCCAGGCGATATTGTTGCCAAACCTTCTACCATTTTCGCGATCGTGAGCAATCGCAAAACCTTTAAACTGTAAACCGCCAAATTTATGGGTACCACGATCAGTAATAACTTCGGGGTTTCCTTTGACCGTATCAATTGCGCCTTCATCTAGCAAAAAGCTGCTGACCAAAACTACATCTGGCTGTAGATCGGGAAGCACGTAGCCAGCAGTGCAGCCAACCTGCTGATAAGGATTGACCAAAACCTGTATACCACTACCTGTAAACAGAAAGCAGGTATGTCCTAAATATTGAATTGTTACACCATCATCGGCTTGGGCGATCGCCTGGCGACGAGGCATTAGCCCAGATGCGATCGCCGTTGCCATTCCCAGACCGCCATAACTAATCAACTGTCGCCGTTTCATATCCCTACTTAACCTAAAGATTTTAAAAAATTACGCAATAATGATTTTCCATTATCCGTCAAAATGCTCTCGGGATGAAACTGTACTCCCTGAAGATGATGATAATCGCGATGGCGCACTCCCATAATTGTTCCATCTTCTACCCAAGCCGTAATTTCTAGGGTGTCAGGAATGCTGTCTGGCTCAATTACTAAACTATGGTAGCGAGTAGCAGTAAAAGGCGAATCTAAGCCCGCAAACACACCCAAATTTTCGTGGAGGATTGGTGATGTTTTACCGTGCATTAGAACTGGTGCGGAAACGATCTTACCACCAAATACCTGACCAATACTTTGATGACCCAAACATACGCCTAAAATTGGAATCTTGGCTCCCAAGCGTTCAATTAACTGCATTGAGATTCCCGCATCTTCAGGACGACCAGGACCAGGAGAAATCAAAATGCCCTCTGGCTGAAGCTGATTAATAGTCTCAATGTCGATCGCATCATTGCGAAATACACGAATGTCTTCCGCCACTGGTAGTTCTTGAGCTAGCTCTCCCAAGTACTGTACTAAGTTGTAGGTAAAGCTATCGTAGTTATCAATAACTATAATCAAGTTCTATCTCCCTTACATCATAAGCATAATACGTTGAAATAATGGGGGAAGCAAGATACAGGCTGCAACCACTACCGCTGCGATCGCACTAATTAAAACTGCCCCTGCTGCACAGTCTTTGGCAATTTTGGCTAGTTCATGATAGGTCTGCTTGACCGTTAGATCGACTACTGCCTCGATCGCCGTGTTAATCAATTCTAAAACCATAACAATTGCACAGGTCATGGCAATTATTGCCATTTCTACTGCTTCTACCTGTAAAAAAGCACCCATGCTAACTGCAAAGATGCCGACAAAAGTATGAATCCGAAAATTTCTTTGAGTGGCAAAAGCGTAGCGAACCCCTGCCCAGGCATATTTGAAACTTAGGAATAGATTGGGAGCTACCTGCCAG
>JBCBEA010000695.1:0-2409 GCA_038529195.1 Cyanobacteria bacterium J06600_6 | reverse complement strand
AATACCGAAGCGATCTGTAATAAAAATAATTAAACTTAGATGAAGAGAGGTCTTAACTTAGCTAGGATCGTTTGCTTTTGACAATCTGCTTAGTAGTTTTGCAGAAGTAGAAGTTTAAATCTAGTCAATCAACTAAAGGTTATTAATCCAAAAAAATCAGTTTAATCACAATGCGTTGGAAATTATTTATAGAGTTCTGTCTTACCGTATCAATTATCTGTATCATCGCGGGAGATTTGTTTTTACCTCAACCCTATCGAGGCAGCAGTAAACAATTAAAAACAAATTTAAATCATTTTATTAGCAGTTTTTTGCCCCGTAAGCTGCCGATTAACTTTGGTACAAAAATAAATTTTAGGGTTGAAATTTAAACTAGAAAAAGTACAGGCTTAAATTTGTATTTTTGATTGTATATTGCCAGATCCCCCAACGCTGGGGGATCTTTTATGATGGTTGAAAATTAAAGATCGATAAAAACTTCATCGCACCAGCTGCCGTGTAATCCGTAGGGAATATGGTGCTTAAGATGCAATAAAGCGATCGCTTCTCCTGCTATATTTTCCGCATCTAAAATAGCCAAAGTCGAACGATGTTTACCACCGTCATAAACTAAAGTTAATACCCAGCCTGCATCCTCTGTTTCAGCATTCGGCTTCGGAACAAAGATTGGCTCGCTGATAAATCCGTTGGGAGCAAAAGAATGAGTTTCTCGCGCGCCTGTTGCCAAATCTAGCTTCAGTACTGCCTGTAAAGGATCGTTAGTTCCCGTATCTTCGGGGATTGCGCCGATGTATAAATAGCGATATTCTCGACCAACCTTACTAGGATTATGAGTCGGAAATTCACAACAGCGACTTTCTAACATTTCTCGCTCTACCGTGCCATCTTCAAGATTGAGCTTGAAGCGCCATAGTTGACCAGGATCGAGGCTGCTAAAGTCTACTTCCTTGTAGTCCGAATTAGGCTGTACTTGGGGCAGACTCTGGTAGGTAATCGAGTCAATAACAACACAGTTATCTTGCTCGAAAGCATTGGCATGATGGAAAACAAAACCTGACTCAACAGAGAATGTCTTAACTTCCTTATTATTAGGATCGCGAGGAATTAGAACGACATTGGTTGGTTTTTGAGGCTGAAACTCAACACATTCTCCTGCACCACGCATGCCAAACAAAAATGGTAAAGGATTAAAGTTGACAGGATTCTGAAAGAAAATTGCGTAGTGAGGCGTAATTATAAAGTCATGAATAAAAGAAAACCCAGGAATGCTATGACTATGACGACGTAAAAGTTCACCATCGGGTGCAAATTCAAAAAGAGTGATTTTGCTCGACAGTCCAGGATCGACGCGGAAATTTACCATGCAGGGTGCGCCACCATCAAGTTCACAGCTTGGATCAATCCAAGGATGGGCAGCAAAAGCATCTCCAGGAGACAATACGCCATCAAGATAGTCAATACCCAAAGTTTCCAAAGTCTCTGGATCTAGGCGGTGAGGTTCTGCTGCTTCCCATAGCGCCAGGAGCTTTCCTCCCCAATAAATAACCCCTGTATTGGCAATATTTTTCAGCTTAAGATCAAAGATATTGTTAAATAACCCGCCAGGCTTTTGAGTCCCAAACACACCTCTATAGAGAATCTTGCCCGCTTCTTGCTCTTTAACATAAGCTTCCGTCTGTACGAAGCGATTACGATAGTGAGCTTTACCCCCTGCAAAAGAAAAGGCGCTAATCATACCGTCGCCATCAAAAGGATGGTGAATTGCCTCTCCACCAATGTCCAGTAGTCCTGGTCCATTGCGAAACAGCGTCCCCGATAGTTCAGCGGGAATTTCGCCTTCAATTTCGGTTATTTCGTAGTCATATTCATTTGGTTGAGAATCGTAACCGCGTTTCCATTCCTCGAGGTTGTAAGGTTGGCTGCTGGCTGGTGAAGTGATTGTGTTGGTCATAAGTGGCTGATTTTCTTGATGCTTCTTTATCCTTAGAATATCAAGAATTGTAAAGTTCAGCCTGTATCTTTGAGTATAACTGGCGATCGCTTCTTGATAAATGAATGATATTGTGAGATTTAACTACTCACAGAGTAGAGGTATAGTGGAAATCTTTTTGGTGATTTTTATTTTGACTGTCTCTTGGTTGATTGACAGCTATGGTACTAAACAACTTGGATATGGGGTTGTTATTAACAAAGAATATATATGTCATTATTCTGATTGGTCTGCGCGTCGATATATACATAGATATAGATACAAAGGGGCACCTTGTGAATATTACAAATTACAAATTCGCATTGCCAATGGGCTTGTAAGCAAATCAGTTTCGCTTACAAAATGTGTAAACATCAAGGAAGGAGACAGAGTTGCTGTCGTATATTATCGAGGGCGTTTGTCAAAAAAAATTCGCATAA
>JBCBEA010000694.1:0-2414 GCA_038529195.1 Cyanobacteria bacterium J06600_6 | reverse complement strand
ATCGCTGTTCATCAAAGCCTATGATACTATAACTTTTATCGGACTCTTTTTCTTTCGATATTTTATTCGTCTATTTTCAAGACAGGTCTATTATTCTTTGATCAATTGCTATTATTTTTTAATTATTGACTTCGTCATTAATTAAAGTCATTTTTCAAAGCTGGCAGCTTTTCCTGATGATTTGCGAAAATCATTGACTCCAATTCTTATCTTTGTTTGTGAATCAATATGAATTGATTCTGCTCCACCCCATAATGCAAGTGGAACAACTACATACCCTTTTTCCCACAAAGCTACAAAGGTTTGGGAATTTAAAGCTCCAGGTTCAGTGATAACAACATTTGGCAAACCCTGGTAATGTAAACGAGGCTGATTAATCGCATCTTCTAGACTAAGATCGTAATCTATCATATTAGTAATTATTTGCAGAATGGTAGTAGGTATAGTTGAACCTCCTGGACTTCCAGTTACTAAATAAACTTGCCCGTTCTTAGTAACTATAGTGGGAGACATTGAACTGAGAGGACGTTTTCCAGGTTCGATAATATTTGCTTTTCCCTGTCTTAAGCCAAATTTATTAGCCTCGCCAATTTTACTGGTAAAATCATCCATTTCATTATTAAGTAGAAATCCAGTTCCTGGCGCAACCACCCCTGCTCCAAAATAAGAATTAATTGTGTAGGTTACTGCTACTGCATTACCTTGTTTATCTACTACAGAATAATGTGTAGTGTTAATTCCTTCAGGTTCAACGACTTTTGTATAAATAGATTTAGGAGGAATAGCCCTGGATTTAATCTTTTTTCTCAATGAAGCGGCATATTCAAGAGATAACAATCTTTTCGTAGGATTATTGACAAAATTAGGATCTCCTAAATAGCGGTTGCGATCGCCATAAGCTAGCAACATCGATGAAAGCATATAGTGTGAACTTTGAGAAGTTTTCCAACCAGATTCTTTTAAATTGTATCCAGATAAAATATTCAACATTTGGCAAACAGTTGTACCGCCACCGGGAGGAGGAGCTGTAATTACTCTATATCCTCTGTAATTACAGCTAATCGGCTTGGTTTCATTAACTTGGTAAGAACTGAAGTCTTCTAATGATAGGATTCCCCCATTTTGATCACTAGCTGCTACAATTTTTTTAGCTATTTCTCCCTGATAGAAAATATCTTCTTTAGAGATAATTTGCTCTAAAATTGTTGCTAATTTTGGCTGTTTTAAAATATCTCCAACTTGTTTGATTTTTCCATCACCATCTAAAAAAATTTTTGCGGTATCTGTTTGTTTTAATTTGCTTTTACCAATTTTGAAGGTACTTACATCTCCTTCTTGAAGAACAAAACCTTTTCTAGCTAATTCAACTGCTGGTGAAATGACTTGCTGACGAGTCATGCTGCCGTACTTAGTTAAAGCATAATTTAATCCTTTAACTGTACCTGGTACACCTACTGCAAGGTAACCTTCTGTACTTAGATTTTTAACTATATTTCCATTATTATCGAGATACATATCAGCAGTTGCTTTTAAAGGAGCTGCTTCACGAAAATTGATAAAAGTTTCTTTTCCATTTGCAAAGCGAAGAGTCATAAAACCACCTCCCCCTAAATTACCACAACAAGGATAAGTAACCGCCAAGGCATAACCAACGGCTACAGCAGCATCAACTGCATTTCCTCCATCCTTCAATATTTGCGCCCCGACTTCTGATGCTATATGCTGAGAACTAACAACCACATCTTTCCCTTTTTGCATATTAGAAGATTTTTTGTTAGAAAGTTTGTCACAATTAGCTATAGATGGAAATTGGCAAATAATTAAATTCCCTGATTTATAGAGATAAACCAAAGGATGATAAACACTACGGAAAATTAATGCATCAATTAAGTAACAAAAACCCAATATAATAGACGCCTTTATTGTAAGAATTAATAGTCTTATACCTAATTTTTTTTTCATAGATAAAGTATTAAAATTAGTTATGTTTTTAGAAAAAAAGTCATTGATAACAATAGGATTGTTGTTTTCAATTTTACTTATTGCAACGGAATCGAAATCACAAATTATTCCTGACAATTCTCTACCTAATAATTCTAACGTAGTAAGGAACGGAAATATTTTCAAAATAGAGGAAGGAACTATTAGAGGAAATAATTTATTTCATAGCTTCAGCCAGTTTTCTATTCCTTTAGAACTAGAAGCTTCTTTTCAAAATGGAATTAATATTAAAAATATATTTACCCGTATAACTAGTAATTCTGCTTCCAACATTAACGGTCTAATTAGTGCCAATGGATCTGCAAATTTGTTTTTAATTAATCCAAATGGAATTATTTTTGGAGAAAATGCTCAACTTAATATTGGGGGGTCTTTTTTAGCTACTACTGCTAATGCAATTGAATTTAATGATG
>JBCBEA010000693.1:0-2435 GCA_038529195.1 Cyanobacteria bacterium J06600_6 | reverse complement strand
CTAAAGATGGTTACAGGCTGAGTAGAAAGTAAAGAAGTCGATTACCTTAGGTATCTCTATTGAGTAATGCGCAGCGAAAAAAAACACTAAAAAATGCAGTTTTTTTCGCAAAAGCTTACGGAAGACAAAGTTTGAGCAATGAGTATTAGAGTTCGTTATTTCGATCTGTGTTGCTAGTTATCTCATATTTTATTTTTTTCAGTTTAGCTGTTAACTCAAGCGTCTTAAATCTAGAAGTATCTGTAAGCGGAAACCAGAAAACTAGGTCGTTGGACCTTTGAGTAATCATCAAAAGAGGATTAACTATGTTGGGCAATATCAGAGCTAGAGAAACACCAGTAGAAAGAAGTGCAGATTTTGCAAATCGCGTTGCTAGTGCGATCGAAGTGTCGATTATTATGCCTTGTTTAAATGAGGCAGAAACTTTAGAAACCTGTATTCGTAAAGCCCAGTGGTTTATTGCTGAAAACGACCTTGCGGGAGAGGTGATAATTGCCGACAACGGTAGTGATGATGGTTCTCAAGCAATAGCTAAAAGGCTCGGAGCCAGAGTTGTTGATGTTCCTGCAAAAGGCTATGGTAGCGCTCTCAAGGGCGGTATTGCAGCAGCAAAAGGACAGTATATTATTATGGGCGATGCTGATGACAGTTATGACTTTAGCAACCTCAATCCATTTATAGTCAAGCTACGTAATGGCTACGATTTAGTCATGGGTAATCGTTTCCGTGGCGGAATTGAGTCGGGAGCAATGCCTTTCTTACATCGTTACTTAGGCAATCCTGTTTTGACTGGTATTGGGAAACTGTTGTTTGGTAGTCCCTGCAATGACTTTCACTGTGGACTGAGAGGTTTCCGCAAAGAGGCGATCGCCAATTTGGAATTACAGACCACAGGCATGGAATTTGCGAGTGAGATGGTTGTCAAAGCGACCCTACACAAGATGCAAATTACTGAAGTTCCAACAACCTTATCTCCTGATGGTCGTAGTCGTCCTCCTCACCTAAACACCTGGCGTGATGGCTGGAGACATCTACGTTTTCTTTTAATGTATAGTCCTCGTTGGCTATTTTTCTATCCTGGAATCTTTTTGATGTTAGGTGGCTTACTAGCGACTCTATCTCTTCTGCCTAGTCCTAAAGTCCACAGCCTGCTATATTCCTCAACGGCAATGACAATTGGTTTTCAGATTGTGATGTTTGCTCTGTTTACCAAAGTGTTTGGGATGAGCGAAGGTTTACTACCTGATGACAGACGTTTCAACAAGCTTTTCAGATATCTCAATTTAGAGACAGGCTTAATTTTTGGTACAACTTTGCTGATACTGGGTACTGTGGCTTCGGTATATGCTTTTGGCATTTGGGGTCAACACGATTTTGGCTCCCTTAATCCAACGGAGACGATGCCAATAGTAATTCCTGGAGTTACCTGCTTAGCTCTTGGTATTCAAGCTATTTTTTCTAGTTTCTTTCTTAGTATTTTGGGCTTAAAACGATGAGTCAAGAACCCTGGTTATCGGTCATCATACCGACCTACAACGGCAAAAAATATTTAGCAGCAGCTCTAAATTCTGTCCTGGTGCAGCAAGACAGCAGTATTGAGTGTGTAGTCATTGATGATGGTTCGACTGACGAGACTCTGGCAATCGTTAAAGATTTTCAGCATCAGCTCAATATCAGGCTAATTACTAAAGCTAGAGCTGGTAACTGGGTTGTCAATACTAATCATGCTTTAGGTGTGGCAACAGGGAAGTATGCCTGTTTTCTCCATCAGGACGATCTTTGGCTTGAAGGTAGATTGGAACAGGTGAAAAAAGCGATCGCTGCCTACCCCCAAGCAGCTCTTTATCTGCACGATTCTGTATTTATAGATGAAATGGGTAAACCGCTAGGCTTGTGGCGCTGTCCTCTTGCGGGCAAACGTCGGCTTATTTCTGCCGATGAAATGGTGGAAAAACTTTTAATTCAAAATTTTGTGGCAATTCCTGCCCCTGTCTTTAAACGGACTGCTGCTTTAGATGTGGAAGGATTAAGTAATGAGCTTTGGTATACCGCTGACTGGGACTTTTGGCTCAAGCTAGCTGCATTAGGAGATACCTGCTATGTACCCAAGCCTCTGGCAGCATTTAGAGTACATGGTGATTCTCAGACCATTCGTCGTAGTTCGAGCATTGCCGAATTTCGTCAACAAATGCGCTCAGTGGTTGATAAACATCTTACCGAGCGGGTGAAGCGAGAAGTGAGTAAAGTTGCTTTCTTTTCGACGGAGGTGAACACCGGTCTGGCAGCGATGGTTCATGGAGAATCTCCTAACTTGCTCAAGCTAGCCTTTGATTTTGCCCTACTCAGCCCCCCTGGGTGGTGGCGCTACTGGCAGGATTCGCGGATTCAGGAACGTATTTCTGCTCGATTAAAAGCTAAATTGAGCAAGTTAGGAG